>WYBG01000253.1 GCA_011526015.1 Deltaproteobacteria bacterium
ATCGCCGACCAGCGGGAACTGGGGGAGGCCGCCCGGATGCTCTCCAAAGCGGAAGCGTTGGCCAGTTCTTATGCCATCGACACCGGGGGGAGAGAATGGTACTATTTAGGGCTAACCTATGCCATGGAAGATAAAAAAGAGGACGCCGGGCGGGAATTGGGAAAAATCGCCGAAAACAGCGGCTATTTTTCAAAAGCGCAATCGCTGATTAAAGATCTGCAATAATGGCGGGAACCCGGGAAGTTAACATTGAACCGGGAATGTAAAAACATTGTGCACACCAAAATGAAGGGGGTTTGGCATGAGAGATGAAAGTATGGGATCGAACACCTCCGTGCTGGCGGCGTTGAAGGCATATTTTCCGGTAACGGAAAAACCGCCTACCACCAAAACGATTGTGCCGGAAGCGCCTATGACCGCAGTCATAGAAGCGTTGGATAGTTCCGAAATCGGGATATGTTGTTTAATGCCTTGCAATCCCGAGGAGGAGGGGGCGGCCTGTAGTGAAGCCGCAAATTATCGGGTGGATTGTAAGGTGGACGCTGCTGTTGCCATGATTACCCTCAGCCCGCCGGCCTCATCGAAAAGCGGAATAAGCGTCGGCGTCGAAAAATTAACCGCCGCGTGGGATAGCGGCGATTCTCCCGGGGATAACCATCTCTTAAAATTTAGTCTGCCGGATAGCGGAAAGTTGAAGAAAGGGAAGTATAAGCTTTCCGTGGAATTAATTGCCGGAGGGAAAAACATCGAAATGTTTTTAAGTTGATTTTGTGGGGAACAAATCGTCTCACTGGAAGAGGGTTTGAAAAACATAAAGACATGGAGGGGTATCGTGAGCAAAAAGACATTGGCGTTTTTGGGAGCAGGAGTGCTCCTGATTGGCGCTGCGCTGGCAATTTATTTCGTTCTTTACCAGGGTGAGGATAAGCCGCCTTGCACTAAAACCATCGTGCCCGAAAGCGTGCTGGATCCGCTGGCGAATACCGCGGAGATGCTCGAACATGGCGACACTTTGTGTGTTTATTGTATCGTCGAGTGCCATAATCTGGACCAGCCCGGCTCTTGCGCGGAAGAAGCAAAGTACTGGGCGGATTATACCGTGCAGGAAGCCGAGCAGGGCATGGATATTTTCTTGCTCCCCAGCGGCAGCAACAATGGCAGCACCATTGTTGAAATGCGCAAACTGCCCGCCAGTTGGAGCGGGGAAGAAATTTATGGGAATCACCATTTCATGGTGTTTTATATCCGTACCGCGGAGGCCCAATCGATAGAAGGATTTCCAATCGAGGAAAACTTTCCGTATGAGATCGAATACGAGGCGGATTCGCAGCAAATCCGGCTGACCATTGTAAGGCCGCCTTCTCCTTAGATTCTCACGAGATTCTCACGGTTCCGAGGGATACCGGGTTTCATCGTGCGGTTCTCCTGAGCTTGCCCGCCTGAATGACGAGCCGGACGGTTTGAAGGGTTCCAGCGCACGATGGCGGTTTGACCGGTTTATCGAGCGCAGAACATTTTATCAGACCCCGTTCCCACCGGCGCTGCCCGGTGGGAACGGGGCAGGTTAATGTACGGATTAATAGCAAACCCCAAACATAAAGCGGTGGTTTCCTATGGATCAGCTTGCAAGGAAATTCACAGCCAGGTTTGTATATCCGGTTTTGCTGGCGTTGATGATAGGTTTCTGGGTTTCTGCTCACGGCAAACCCGTTTCTGCCGAGAACGAACGGAATTTAAGGAAGCATTACTATTCGTTATTGGCATCCATCGCGAATCTCTCCCGGGATCAGCAAATTGTTTTTCTGCAAAAATTCGCCAAAAACCACCCGCATTTTGAAAGAGCCTATCTTAAACTGTTGGAATGTTATATCGCCAGCGATAAACTGGCGGAAGCGAATGGATTTTTCCGGAAACAGGTCGGGAACCCCCGGCTCCGGCGCAATAGCTTCTGGATGCTGGCAAAAATTGCCGACCATCAGCAGAAGCCGGATAGCGCCGCAGTATGTTATCTGCGCGCCGTCCGCGCCGGAGGCCTCTCATTGGAATTGATCGACAGCTTCCTGGAGTTCGGCAGGCGTGGCGGTGATCTGACCTGGACAAAAGCGGTATTATTGGAATCCTGTTCTAATTCGAATGAACAAGGAATCGTGAACCTGTATGCTGCTTTTTACAGCGGCGATTACGAGCAGGCGCAATCGGAAATAGCATCCCTGCCGGACAGCATTTCCCATCACCCCGCTATTGCATATATCCGGGGAAGGTGCTATTTCGCGAACGGAGAATTAGAGCTGGCAGATTCGCTCTGGCAGCGGAGCCTGCACATTTCCCGGGAATTAGGAGACCGCCAGGCCGAAGCGCGCGCCTTCACCCTGCTGGCGATATTGGCCACGGAAATGGTTGAGGACTCAAAGGCCGTCAGCTATTACGATAGCGCCTACCATATTGCCAACCAGATTCAAGACCTGGAGCGCCTTCAATTAGTGGCCGGAAACTTCGGCAACTTGTATAAGCGCAGGAGCGAGTATTTATCGGCCATGGAGAAATACCGCGAAGCGATTCGCATTTGTGAGCAAACTCAGGATGATCGCCGTTTGGCCACCTGGTATGCTGCTTATGGCCAGGCGCTTTACTATGCCGGCAATTTTAGCGATGCTTTGGAAGTCTATGGTGTCAGCGGGGGGCTTGCCAAAAGAGAAAAGGACGTTTACCGCCAAATATCGATTATGCTTGACCGCGCCAATCTCTACTTTTATTTGAATCTGTTGGATCTGGCGGAGAATGAATTTCAAAGAGCTTCTCAACTGTCAGAAGTCTATGGGTTTGCCGATCTGCAAGGCCGGGGGAAGACCGGAATCGCAGCGTTGTTAGTAGAAAAAAAACAGTATGCCGCCGCGCGGGCAGTATGCCAGGGACTTGTTAAAAAACTTCCTTCCGATACCGATCCGTTATGGGAAGCCTATTATATATGCGACATCATCGCCAATACCTATAAGTTTGAAGGTGAGTACCAGCGAGCGCGGCAGGAGTATGCCCGGGCGTTGGAGCTTGCCCGGGAAGCAGAAAGCCCTTATTACGTCGCCTTTTACAAATGGCGTCTGGCAGATTTGGAGATACTATCCGGTTCACCGGAAAAAGCGCCGCAAGCCTACCAGGAAGTGCTGGAATATGCCATTTCCAACCAGGATTATGAACTGCTGGTCGGTTCTTACCTGGGGTTGGGAGAAGCCTGCAAAAAACTGGATAACCTGCCCGGCGCCATCGCCAGTTACCTGAAAGCGGTAGAGGCGATCGAAAGCGAGCGGGCATCTTTGGAGGCTCCCCAACTCCGCATCGGCTATTTCAGCCAAAAGACCGCAGCCTATCAAAGTCTGGTAGATTGTTATTTCCAGCAATTTCAAAACACCGCCCGCCGGGTCTATTTGGACAGCCTCTTCTATTATTCGGAAATGACCAGGGCCCGCTCTCTGCAAGATGTTCAGGCGGGGGTAAAATTGAATAGCCTGCCCGTTGATGATCCCAAGTACCGGGAATACCGGCGCCGGTGCAGCCAGGTGCGCACCCTGCAGCGAAAATTGCGTTTAAATGCCCTGGCCGGGGGAAAGGATTGGGAGACCGATTCTCTGCAAACGCAGCTTAAAATAAGCCGCTACTCCTTGATCGGCCTGCGCCTCACCCTCGGTGAATTAGCGCAAGGATCAACCCAAGCCGTTCCTTACAAACCTTCACTTGCCCGCTTGATGCAGCGCCTCCGGGAAAAGAACATGGGAATGGTGCTCTACCAGATTTCCGGTTCACGGCCATTTGCGATAGCCGTCACCGGGGAGCAAGCTAAAATCGCCCTGCTCCCGGTCTCCCGGGAAGAAATCGAAAAGGCAATTGATGCTTTGATAACCCCTTTTCACCGGGTCAGCCCGGCCACGATCGAAATGACGCCCTTCAAAGCAGGCCTCGCCCATCAGTTATACCAATGGTTGGTTAAACCGGTGGAGGATTCGCTGGCGTTACCGGGGCGGATTTTTATCATCCCGGAGCTGGCGTTGGTAAATCTTCCCTTCGAGTTGCTGCTGACCCGGGCCCCGGGGCAGGCGGAGTACACTCCCAGGGATACGGCGGTTTATGCCGGGCATTTTTTGCAACACCGCTATGCTATTGTTTACAGCCCCAGTACCCGGATGACGCAAAAACCTTCCCGGGGAGGGTTATTGGGCGGAACCCGGTTACTGGCGCTGGCGAATCCCTTTAATTTTAATTTTGCCTTTGCCGATGCCCGCAACGGGCTTCGCGGCGTTGAGGATTGGTATTTTCCTCCCCTTCCCTATTCGCAAGACGAAGCGGAAAGCATCAAGACGCTATATCCATCTACCAAAACGTATTACCTGGATAAGGCAAGCAAGGCAAATTTTTTCGCTAACGCGGCAAAGTACCAGGTATTGCACCTGGCCACCCATGGCATAATCGATACTACTTTCGAAGATTTCTCCGGGCTGGTTTTGGCCATGGGCGAAGATTCTACCGACGACGGCTGCCTGATGGGCTATGAGCTATCCGGGATAAAACTGGATTGCGATTTGATTACCCTGAGCGCCTGCGAGACCGGTCGCGGAAAGTTAGTGAGCGGGGAAGGCGTTCTGGGCCTGCCGCGCCTGCTGCTGGGCGCCGGCGCGAATTCCGTGCTTATGACCCTCTGGAAAGTGGATGACCTGTTTACCTCCCGATTGATGCAGGAATTTTACTACCAGTTTCTCAAGGAAAATTTACCCAAAGCCGACGCCCTGGCGGAAGCGCGGCGCATTATCCTCAATCGCGCCAACGAAGGTGCGTCGCTTTTTTACCAGCATCCCCTGTACTGGGGATGTTTCACCCTGTTCGGCGATCCCGGGGTTGCCCGCGCCGGCCTGCCAACCATTTCCATAGTGCTGTTTTTAATCGGCGCAATTTTGATATTAAGTTTGGGTTGGATATATTACCACCGTTTCCGAAACGCCGGCGCTAGAAGAAATAGCAAAAGAGTTTAACGACATTCCACATACATCTGTTATATTGAGAATATACCCGAATTTCGGAAGAGCATTTGTCTCTTCATCGAGGACGAATATTACCGGAGGAAAACGCTTATGAAAGTATATGCATTCCGCAAAATTTTGCTGCTGCGGCCGGACGTGCTCGGAATTGCGGCAGGGTTCTTAGGGGCGATTTTTGTCTTTCTCATCACCCTGGTCGGTATTGCCAGCGGGCAGCGGGGTGTATGGATCGATCTTTTTGAGGCATTATTCTTCGGGTACGGGTTATGGTTGGGCGGGCTTATTGCGGGAATACTATGGGGATTCCTGTACGGCTACGCACTGGGATTCGGGATTGCTTACTTTTACGTGTTCCTGGTCAAAAGAAAAATTGACTGCGAAAAAAAACCTCTGATAGATCTCGATTTTGAGGCCGGCCCGGTTTCCATCATTCAAGAAGGCGAGGGCGCAAACCCCTATACCCTGGCCATTGTGGCCAACCCGGTCATTTACATTCCGGCAGAAAACCGTTTCGAGGAAGACCCGGCCATTCGCGATGAAGCGTTATTTGCCAAAGCGGCGCTGAGGTGC
>WYBG01000254.1 GCA_011526015.1 Deltaproteobacteria bacterium
GCAGTAGCGCAAAAGTAACCCTGTTAAAGATTAGAAAACAGTTGTATGCGCACCCAGGAACTGAGATATTTTATAGACTCCCGCTTTCGCGGGAGTGACATGAAAAGCACGTAAATTGTCATTCCCGCGAAAGTGGGAATCCATGACAGGGTGACTTTTGCGCCATTGCGTTAAATTGCTAAATTGTTAAATTGCTATCCAATTGTTCAACCATCCAGCGCTCCAATACTCCAATACTCCAATACTCCAATACTCCAATACTCCGCTCTATGAGCCCGCATAAAAAACTATTCCACCTGACCGGGGACGTAAGAACCCCCCTGATTTTAACGGCCGGATGCGGTTTGCTGGCCGCGCTGGCTATTATCGGGCAGGCTGCGGCGCTCAGCGCGGTGATCGAGCGGGTGTTTTTACAGAAACAAACCCTGGCGGCGATGGGGGGGATGCTGGCGTTTTTCGGATTTGTGAGCCTGTTGCGGGCCATGTTTAGCTGGATGCAGCAGGGATTTGCCGACCGGGCGGCCGGTTTTGTCAAAACCGGTTTGCGGGAGCGGATCGGGCGCTATTTGCAGCAGGCCGGCCCGGCCTATATTCATACCGAGCGCAGCGGGGAGCTTTCCAACACCCTGGTGAACGGGGTGGAGGCGTTAGACGCTTATTTCCGGGAATTTCTGCCCCAGATTTTCCTCTCCGCCCTCGTTCCGCTGCTGATTCTGCTGATCATTTTTCCCCTCGATTTGCTCTCCGGTATCGTGTTTTTGTTCACCGCCCCGCTGATTCCCTTGTTCATGGCATTGATCGGCGCGGCAGCCGGGGCGCTGAACCGCAAGCAGTGGAAATCGCTCAGCCGCATGAGCGCCCACTTCTTAGACGTGCTGCAAGGGTTGACTACCCTTAAAATTTTAGGCCGCAGCAAGGAGCAAATTCAAACCATTGCCCGCATCAGCACGGATTTCCGCCTCGCCACCATGAAGGTGCTGAAAATAGCCTTCCTCTCCGCCCTGGCGCTGGAAATCGTCGCCACCATCAGCATCGCAATTGTGGCAGTGGAGGTTGGCCTGCGGTTACTCTACGGGAAAATGGATTTTCAGAGCGCCTTGTTCATCCTTATCTTAGCGCCGGAATTTTACCTGCCCATCCGCTTGTTAGGAACGCGCTACCATGCCGGGTTGGAGGGTGTGGCGGCGGCGGAACGCATTTTCCAAATTCTGCAAAACACCTCGCCAATTGCCCGGCAATTTGACGCTACCCCCTTCGATCTCTCCCGGCAAACCACCCGCTTCGAGAACGTGCATTACGCCTACAACGACGGCGCTCGCCCGGCCTTGCGCAGTATCAGCTTCGAGATTCCTCCCGGCCAGGCCACCGCCCTGGTGGGACCCAGCGGTGCGGGAAAAAGTACCATTGCCAACCTGCTGCTGCGTTTTATTCAGCCCGATAACGGTAAAATCCTGATCGAAGATCAAAACCTCAACGAGATCGACCCCCAGCGCTGGCGGGAGCAGATCGCCTGGGTTTCCCAAAAACCCTACCTGTTCCATCGCAGCATTGCTGAAAACATTCGCCTGGCCAAGCTGGCCGCGCCCTTCGAGCGGGTGGTGGAAGCGGCGCGGCTGGCGAATATTCACGAATTCATCGAAACTCTGCCGCAGGGGTACGACACTCCCGTGGGCGAGCAGGGAGCGCGGTTGAGCGGGGGGCAGGCGCAGCGGATCGCCCTGGCGCGGGCGTTTTTGAAAGATGCGCCGTTTTTGATTCTCGACGAGCCGACCGCCAACCTCGATCCCGGGGTAGAGGCGTTCATCCGCCAGGCAATGGAGCGGTTGATGGCCGGGCGCACCGTGCTGCTAATCGCCCACCGGCTGAACACGGTCACCCGGGCGCATCAGATTATAGTGCTCTCCGGGGGAGAAATCCGGGAAAGCGGCACGCACCAGGGGCTGTTGCAGGCGGGGGGGCTGTACCGGCGAATGCGGGAGGGGTAAGTAGGCAGTGGGCAGTAAGCAACTTCCTCCCGCACTATCGCCCAGGCCTGTTTATTGCCTACCTGCCTGCTGCCCACTGCCTACTAAAAAACTCATTTCCTATGGAAAGAACTTTATCTCGCATACTCAAACTTGCACTCTCCTACAAGGGTTGGATGCTGCTCGCCGCGCTGCTGGGTTTCCTCACCGTGGGGAGCGGCATCGGGCTGATGATGACCTCCGCCTATATCATCGCCAAAGCGGCGCTGCACCCTTCTATCGCGGAGCTGCAGATCGGGATCGTGGGGGTGCGCTTTTTCGGCATTTCCCGGGGGGTGTTCCGCTATCTGGAACGCTATATTTCACACGAAGTCACTTTCCGGCTGCTGCAACAATTCCGGGCGTGGTTTTACCGCGCCGTGGAGCCGCTGGCCCCGGCGCGGCTGCTGCGCTACCGCAGCGGCGATTTGCTGGCCCGGGTGGTAGCGGACGTGGAAAGCCTGGAGAATCTCTACGTGCGGATCATCTCCCCGCCAGTGGTGGCAGCGCTGGTTTTGGGTTTGATGTGGCTGATCTTCGGCATTTTTGACCCGCTGTTTTCCCTCCTGTTAGCTATTTTTTTCCTGGCCGCGGGAGTGGGCGTGCCTTTTCTTACTCACCGATTGAGCAGAACGCCCGGCGAGGAATTGATCACCCTGCGCGCGGAGCTGAACACCCTGGCGCTGGACGGGATCCAGGGAATGGCGGAGTTGCTGGCCTTCGGACAGGCGGAGGCGCATTTCCGGCAGTTTGACGCGTTGAACGCACGCCTGGTGCGGGTGCAGCGGCGCATGGCGCTCATCGGCGGGCTGCACGAGGCGTTGATCGGTTTGTTGATGAACCTGACGGTGCTGGCGATCCTGCTCGCTGCCATTCCGCAGGTTTCCGCGGGAATGCTCGATGGTATATATCTCGCGGTGCTGGTAATCGGAACCATGGCCGCCTTCGAGGCCGCGCTGCCCCTGCCGGCCGCGGCGCAGCACTTAGACAGCAGCCTGAAAGCGGCGGAGCGGCTGTTCGAGATCACCGACGTGGAGCCGGTCTTCACAGAACCGGCTGCGCCAGTATCGGTTCCGAAAAATTATTCCATTACTGCCGAAGCGTTGAGCTTCTCCTACCCTGACGGGAAGCGTTCGCCCGCTCCCCATGATTCCCCGGCGCTGAAAAACCTGAATTTTGAAGCTCCCGAAGGCAGCAAAATCGCCATAGTGGGCCCCAGCGGGGCGGGGAAAACCACCCTGCTGAACCTGCTGCTGCGCTTTTGGGAATATGACCGGGGATCGCTGTGCTTAGGCGGGGTGGACATTCGCCGGTTTGACTCCGAAGAATTGCGCCGCCATTTTGCAGTGGTTTCGCAAAATACCCACCTGTTCAACGGCACGGTGCGGGAGAATCTGCTGCTGGGAAATCCGGCGGCCGGCGAACCAGAGCTTTTCGAGGCAGCGAAGCAGGCGCAAATCCACGAATTCATTCAAAATTTGCCGCAGGGTTACGATACCTGGATCGGGGAGCAGGGCTTGCAATTGAGCGGTGGAGAGCGCCAGCGCCTGGCCATTGCCCGGGCGCTGCTCAAAAGTGCCCCGCTGCTGATCCTCGACGAACCCACCGCCAACCTCGATGCCATTACCGAGCGAAGCCTGCTGCAAACCATCTGGCAGTTGGCGAACCGCAAAACCCTGCTGATCATTACCCACCGCTTAGTGGGCTTGGAAAACATTGACGAAATCCTGGTGCTGGTCGCCGGGGAAATTGTCGAGCGGGGAACCCAGGCGGAATTGCTGGCGCGGGATGGGGTTTACCGGCAGATGTGGGAGCTGCAGCGGGAGACCTCGGCGGTTGAGGGAGCGGGCGGGTTTGCCGCAGCCGGGGGTGGAGAGAAAAGATAGGGAGTTATCGAAAAAGTCGTTGAAATACGAATAGCATATAGCGAAATTTGTTCAAGGGGGGAAAAAAGGCGTTTGGCTGATGCGCTGACACGTTTCCAAACTCGTAAAGTTTAAAAAGATGATTCCATGTTGCGATTATCTCCATCTATTTCGTTAAGATATCCTGAAAGCGTAAAACCGTTGAAGGAAAACTGCTAAAATACCCACCGGAGGTTGCTCACATGATGATCATATCCACCACCCCCTCCATCGAGGGCAAACGCATCACCCGCTACCACGGCGTGGTAACCGGGGAGGCGATCTTAGGCGCGAATATTTTCAAGGATTTTTTCGCCGGAATCCGCGATATTGTGGGCGGCAGATCCGCCGCCTACGAAAACGAACTGCGCAAGGCGCGCCAGATCGCTTTTCAGGAGATCGAGCAGCAGGCCGCCGATTTGGGCGCAAACGCCATCGTGGGCGTGGACATCGATTATGAAACCGTCGGCCCCCATGGTGGGATGCTGATGGTGAGCGTCAGTGGAACCGCGGTAACGGTGCAATAGCGTGAATGCGCCCTGGGGAAGGACTTTTCTTTGAATTGCGTATTTCGTATTCCGCCTGCCTGCCACGCATTCAGGCAGGTATTCCGTTTTTATTACGCACTACGCAATACTCATTATCGCTCTAAACTTTTAAAACGCCAACCGAGGTAACCATGTCCGATAAACGCGAAATTGCTACCCTGGGAGCGGGCTGTTTCTGGTGCGTGGAAGCGATTTTCCAGGATTTGCGAGGGGTAGAAAAAGTGGTCTCCGGGTACGCCGGGGGCAAAGTGCAGAATCCCACTTACGAGCAAGTGTGCAGCGGAGCCACCGGGCACGCCGAGGCGGTGCAGATCAGCTTCGATCCGCAGGTAATCTCCTTTGCGGAGTTGCTGGAAATTTTCTGGCGCACCCACGATCCCACCACCCTCAACCGCCAGGGCGCGGACGTGGGAACCCAGTACCGCTCGGCGATTTTTTATCACTCCGAAGCGCAAAAAACCATCGCGGAGCAATCCAAACGAGACGCGAACGCCTCCGCCCTGTGGCCGGACCCGATCGTGACCGAAATCGTTCCCTTTACCAGTTTTTATCCCGCGGAGGGCTATCATCAGAATTTCTTCCTGGAGAATCCCAACCAGCCCTACTGCCGCATGGTCATCGATCCCAAAATCCGCAAGTTCCGCAACGAGTTCCAGGAACGTTTGAAAAAATAGAAGGAAAAAGGTAGAAGGAAAAAGGCAAAAGGTAAAAAGGATAGCAGATTTATGCAGAGAAAACGAATCGGATCTATGATGATAGTTTTAGCGCTGGCCGGTTTTTTAGCGGGCATTCTTCCGGCGCAGAATCCGCAACCCGGCGCGTTGCCGGCGGGGGCTATTCAGGTCCCGGTGGAGAAACTGGCCTGGGGGGAAGCCCCGCCCTCGCTCCCGGCGGGTACTCAAATGATGCTGTTGGAAGGCGATCCCCGAAAGGAGGGCCTGTTTACCCTGCGGCTGAAAATTCCCGCGGGAACCCGCCTGCAACCCCACTGGCATCCCCGGGACGAGCGGGTTACGGTGCTCTCCGGGCTGGTAAAAGTCGGGTTTGGGGATGAGTTCGAGGAAGCGAACATGGTCTCCTTCGGGCCGGGGAGTTTTTACCTGAATCCCGCCCAAAGCCGCCACTACGTCTGGTTTGTGGAGGAAACGGTAATGCAGCTAACCAATGTGGGGCCCTGGGAAGTGCTTTACCCCGGCCAGCCGGAGTAGGCGCATAGCGGCTGCACCTCGCCAAAACCGTCTCAATAATTGGCAATTGCCAATTGTTAATTGCCAATTGCCAATTATAACGGCCTGGAAAAGGCCACATTTCTCGATCAAGCCTCGAAAAATGCGCAGTTCCTTACCGCCAGCGGAACAGCGCACGCAGCGGAACCCGGCGAAGCTCCCCGCCGCTTATTTCCCCCTGTAATTTTACCAGCGCCGCCTCCGCGGGGCCGATGCTCCAGCAAGCCTCCGGCGGAAGGGTTTCAACCGGGTCGCCTTCCTCGTTCAATGGGCAAATGGCGCGCATTTCTACCGCCTCGCCATCGGGCGATTCCTCGATCCAGCGCAGCGGCAATCCCTGGGTGCGGCAGACGTAGGGCCGGTGGGCATAAACCCGGCAAGCTCCTTCCGGATCCAGAAACGCGCAAGCGCCGGGGGGATGCGGAAAACCTTCTGTAAGCAGCTTGCGGTAATGGAAACGGATGTTCTCCGCTTCCACTTCGAAAACCGTGAGACCATCCTCGCAGCAACTACAGCAACCCCGCCGGCACTGCAGCCGCCCGGCATGGAGGGCGGAAAGCTGCCCGGCCTCGCCGTCCACCTCCCGGTAGAGCCGTTCCAGCGCTTCCCGCACGGTTTCCCAAGGTTCGTTCCGGTTTTTCATGTTCACAAGTGTAAAAGGGGCAGTAGGCAGCTTCGTTTATTGCCAACTCCCACCTGCCAACTGGTCTTGCTGCCCGCTATAAGGGATTATTCAAAGCCAAAACCGCCAGTACGATCAGGCCCAGCACGATCCGGTAATATCCGAAGGGGCGGAAGTTGTTGCGGCGGAGGTAGCGCATCAGAAAAGCGATGACTGCCCAGGCCACGAAAAAGGAGGTTATAAAACCGGCCAGCAGCACCAGCCACTCGTTGGCAGTCAGTTTGACGCCGGTTTTGATAATTTGGTACGCGGAGGCGGCGGCCATGGTGGGAATGGCCAGGAAGAAGGAAAATTCCGCCGCCACCACCCGCGAACATCCTAACAGCATCGCCCCGATGATAGTGGCGGCGGAGCGGGAGGTTCCCGGAATCATGGCCAGGCACTGGATGAAGCCGATGGCGATGGCGGTGCCGTAGCTGATGGCGGCGACCTCGCCAATGGAAGCGGATTTCTTGCGCCCCTCGATGATAATGAGCAATACCCCGCCCACCATCAGGGCTGCGGACACCACCCAGGGGTTAAAGAGTTTGGTTTCGATGTGCTCCCCCAATATCGCCCCGATGATAATCGCCGGCATTACCCCGGCGAAGATTTTTTTCCATAATTCCCGCACCTGCGCTCTTTCCGCGGCGACGGAACTGCTCTTGCGGGGGAACAGCCTGTCCCGGAAATACACCACCACGGATAAAATCGCCCCCAACTGAATCACCACGTTGAACATCACTTCAAAATGGTCGGGAAGCTCTAAAAACTGGCTAAATAAGATCAAGTGCCCGGTGCTGCTAACGGGCAGGAATTCCGTCAAGCCTTCGATGATCCCTAAAATAATCGCAATCAGAATAACATCCATTTCCGGTCCTTGTTTAGCTGAATAAGGCGCTCAAAATAACTAAATTTTGAGCGTGTTAAAACGCTTTTCTCAAGAAAATCCCCCGGCAAAAAAGAAATATAACGTTTTTCACCCCGGGGCGGTTTGTGCCGGTCAACAAATAGCGGATCGGTTTTTTGACGGCGAAGAGAATGCCCCAATAAAGTTTTTCCCGCCTTTATCTTCCCCCGGCGATGTATTAAATTCATCATCTGATTGTTGATGAACAAAAGGTGCGCTAAGCGATGCCGGAATTGCCGGAAGTTGAAACCATTCGCCGCCAGTTGCTCCCGCTCTACCGGGGGGAAATCTTCCAGGAGATCCGGCTGAGCCCCCTGGCGGCGCTGGAGAACTGCCGCGCGGAAGATTTCCGCTCCCTGGCGGGAAAGCAAATCACGGATTTTCACCGCCGCGGCAAGTTTCTGATCTTTGAGTGCCAGGGTATCTTCCCGGTCTTCCACCTGGGCATGTCGGGCATCTTTTTGAAATCGAAGGCGGAATCTCTCTATCCGCAGCACATCCACGTGGAGATGCGCTTCCGCAGCGGGAAGGAATTGTTCTTCCAGGATATGCGGCGGTTCGGCAACATCCGGCTCTACCGGGAGTTCCCGGAATTTCCGGGGCTGGGAATCGATCCGTTCAGCGCGGAATTCACCGCGGAGAGGCTGGCCGCCCTGCTCGCGGCCAAAAAGATGAACCTGAAGCAGTTCCTGATGGAGCAGCGCTATATCGCCGGGATCGGGAACATCTACGCCAGCGAAATCCTGTTCCGCGCCCGGCTCTCACCTCATCGCAAAACCCACGAATTGAAGCCCCGGGAGCGCGCGGCGCTGTTTCAGGCGATTCCGGCAATTTTAGCCTCCGCGGTGGAAAACTTCGGCACTACCTACAGCGCCTACCGCACCGTCGCCGGGGAGAACGGGGAGAACCAGCATTTTCTACAGGTGTACCAGCGCGAAGGCGAACCCTGCCGCCGCTGCGGGAGAGCGATTATTAAAACCGTAATGGGAAGCCGCTCTACCTTTTATTGCAAAAAATGCCAGCGGTAAAAGGCAGGAGCAGGAGCAGGAGCAGGTGGCAGGGGCAGGAAGTGGTGGATTTGCCAGTGGCTTCGCCATGGGAAAGCGCAAATGACAACGAATGACGCGCAGCAAATGACCACTAATGACGGGCGCAGCCCAATGACGCGCAGCAAATGACCATTAATGACGCGCGAAGCGCACCTGACCGCGCAAAGCGCAACTTCACCAGGGGATATGAGCCATGAAACACCCCATTATTGCCTTGATAACCGACTTCGGAACCGAGGACGGTTACGTGGGCGCCGTGAAAGGCCGGATTTTAACCGATCTGCCGGAGGCGTACCTCGTGGATATCAGCCACCAAATCCAGCCCTTCGATATCCGCCAGGCCGCTTTTTGCCTGAACAACAGCTATCCCTATTTCCCGGATAAAACCGTTTTTGTAGCGGTGGTGGATCCCGGGGTGGGCACGGAACGGCGCGGCATGATGGTCAAGACCAGCCATCACTTTTTCGTGGGGCCGGATAACGGAATTTTCAGCTTTGTATTTCACCGGGAGGGCTTCCAGGCCTGGGAAATCAACCTGGGGGCATTTTCGGAAGATGTTTCTCCCACTTTTCACGGGCGGGACGTGTTCGCCCCCCTGGCCGCCTGGATCGGCCGGGGAGAGAACCTCTCCAAATACCTCCTTCCGCTCCGGGAACCGCAAACCTTTCTGCGCCCGCCGCACCGCGTGGGGGAGAAAGAACTCCAACTGGAAGTGCTCCACGTGGACCATTTCGGCAACCTGATCCTGAATTTTCATAAAAACGACTGGCTGGGCCTTGAGGATGTGAGCGAGCTGCGGGTGATCGTGAAAGATCTGGAATTGCGAGAAATTCAACACACCTTTGCAGCCGCGCCGGAAGGGGAGTTGCTATTGTGCTGGGATAGCTCCGGCTTTCTGCAAATTGCCCGCAACAAGGGAAACGCCTCCCGGAGCTTAGCCATTGGCGTTGGCGATCCAATTCGATTATTGCTATGAATGCGCAAGGGCTGAAGAAGAAATATAAAATAAAAGCGGCGATTTTCGCGCTGGCCTTTATTTTCTGGCTGATCGTCAAAATGGTCAAGGTGTACGATTACACTCTGGATATACCGCTCCGGGTTACCATCAACAATGAGGACATTTGTTTGAAACATCCCGCCCCGGAGAAAGTGCGGGTAGAGTTCAACGGCCGGGGAGTTGACCTGCTCCAGCTCAATGTTTACCATCCCTACTACGAAGTGGATCTGAGCGAGGAAAAGAACCTCTTCGTGATGAACCTGACCGAGCACCGGGAATACGTGCGCCTCTCCGAAAAATTAAGCGTGAGCGTCAAATCCATTATCAGCCCGCACGAGGTCAAGTTTGAGTTGGACCGGCGCCGGCAAAAGAAAATTCCCCCGGAAGTGCCTGTGGAGGTCAAAACCGACCCGGGGTTCATTTTAGTTCACACCGCCGCGGACCCCGAATCCGTTCTGGTGATCGGCCCGGCCGGTTTCGTGGATACCTTGACAGTGCTGGCCACGGAGAAAAAGAGTTATTCTGAAATCGTCCGGCCCTTCAGCGACCGCTTTCAGCTTCTCACCAATAATCGTTTTTACGCCGAATATATTCCCCGAACCGTGGAAGTCTTTTTCGATGTGCAACGGCTGGCGGAAAAGGAGGTGCCAAACGTTCCGGTGAAAGTGGTCAACGTGCCGGGCGTTTACGAAGTGGTGCCGCTGCCCCCCACGGTTAAAGTTTATGTTAAAGGCGGGGAAAAAATTCTGGCCGAGGCGGAAGCAAAAGATTTTACCGTGGAGATCGATTTTTCCCGCGATTGGCGCCCCAACGCCGCCCAGGTGCGCGCCAGCGTGCGCACGGATTTGAATGTTTCGTATCTGGAATCCCGCCCGCCCTATTTCGAGCTGATTGTGGAGCGAAAACGAGTGGGGAATGCGAAGTGAAAAATGCAAAGTGAAAAATGCAAAATGAAAAATGCAAAAGCTTGCCCCGGGGCTGGCGGAGGGTGAAAGATGAAAAGTGAAAAGCTTGCCCCCGCGAAGGCGGGGATGCAAAATGAAAAGTGAGCGGAATGGCCGGCGATGTTGATATTAGGTATTGAAACCTCTTGCGATGAGACCTCCGCGGCGGTAATCGAGGACAGCGCGGTGCTCTCCAACGTGATCTCCTCCCAGGCGGTGCACTTGCAGTTCGGGGGAGTGGTACCGGAGTTAGCTTCCCGCGCGCACTTGCGCAAGATCATTCCCATCGTGGAAACTTCCCTGGCGAAAGCCGGTAAAACGCTGAACCAGATCGACGGGTTGGCGGTGACGCATGGACCGGGATTGATCGGCGCGCTGTTGGTAGGGGTGAACTACGTTAAAGGGCTGGCCGCGGTGCTGCAAAAACCTTTTGTCGGGGTAAATCATATCGAAGGGCACGTGTACTCCAATTTTTTGGGGGGGAGCGAGGTGGAACCGCCGCTGCTGTGCCTGATCGTCTCCGGCGGGCATACCCAGCTGGTGGTCATCGAAGCGCACCTGAAATATCACCGCATCGGCAGCACCCGCGATGACGCCGTGGGAGAGGCGTTCGACAAAGTGGCCAAATTGTTAGGATTGCCCTACCCGGGCGGGCCGCAGGTGGACAAACTGGCCAAAACCGGCGACCCCGGCTACGTGAATTTCCCCATCGGCCTGGGGCGGGAAAACACCTTCGATTTCAGCTACAGCGGGTTGAAGACCGCGGTGCTCAATTTCGTCAACCGCCTGGACGCGGAAGAGCGCCGGGCGCGTTTAGCGGATATTTGCGCTTCTTTTCAAAAAGCGGCGGTGGCGGCGCTGGTGGAGAAGACCCTGCGGGCGGCGCGCACCTACCAGGTTCCCCGGATCGCCGTGGCCGGGGGAGTGGCGGCCAATTCGCTTTTGCGAAGCGCCATGAAGGAGCAGGCGAAAACGTATCATTTGGAAGTTTTTTTCCCGGGGATGCAGTACTGCACCGATAACGCCGCCATGATCGCCCGCGCCGGCCTGGAACGTTTGCGCCGGGGATTCCGCTCCGACTTATCCCTGAACGCCTACCCCTCGCTGCAATTGGGAGAGGAGAAGGGGTGAGCAGGGGCAGGGGGCAGGAGCAGGGGCAGGGTAAAATTGCCAATTAGCAATTGCCAATTGACAATTGCCAATTACGAGGCAGGGGGCAGGAGCAGGAGCAGGGTAAAATTGCCAATTAGCAATTGCCAATTGACAATTGCCAATTACGAGGCAGGGAGCAAGGGGCAGGGGAGGTTCAATCCCGATAGTAAAAAGGAAGGTCAGCGTCTTTGTTAGAGAGCGCTATGCGATAGAAAAGATCACAAACTATACCGATTAAGGGTTAGAATTTCACGCTTCATGTCATTCCCGCGAAAGCGGGAATCCATTGATTTTCCATCGTTTCTGGATGCCCGCTTTCGCGGGCATGACAGTGTAAAACTAACCCTCAACGAGTATACAAACTCGAAACTTGAGTCTGGAAGACGAAATCCCGATAAGTATCCAGGGATGGATACGTTTTTGTCGGGATCACAACTCACAACCCACAACTCACAACCCACAACTCAACAGATGCTCCAAGACTTCTTACTCAAATTAGCCTGGCCGAACTGGTTATTCGCTTTAACGGTCGTGGCGCTGGCGGGAATCGCGTATTTTTTCTATTTCCGAACCCTGCCGCCCCTCTCTCCCGGGCGGCGGGCGCTCAGTTTAACGTTGCGGGCGCTTACCCTGTCGGCGCTTCTGTTCCTGATCCTGGAGCCGGCCCTGCGATTGCTTTTCCAGCAGCGGGAAAAACCGGTAGTGGCGGCGCTGCTGGATAATTCTGCCAGCATGAGAATCAAGGAATCCTACGGCGAGCGCGGCGATTCCCTGCGAATCGTGGCCGGTCACCTGTCAGAGGGAGCCTTCGGCCAACGCTCCGGCGAGGGCGCGCGCAACGACTCCCTGGACGTTCGCCTGTTCAGTTTCGATCTGGCCGCCCGGGCCTGGAGCGGCGATTCTCTGCGCTTCGAGAGCGACGGCAGCGACCTTAGCCGCGCCATCACCACCGCGCTGGACAGCCTTTCCGGAAAGAATCTCCAGGCCCTGGTGCTGGTTAGCGACGGCATTTACAACCAGGGCGCCAATCCTTTTCTGGCGGCGCGGAACAGCCCGGTAGCGGTTTATACCGTGCTGGTGGGCGACTCCACCACTCCCAAAGACCTGGCGGTCCGCCGGGTGCAAACCAACCAGATCACCTACGTCAATAAAAAACTCCCCGTAGAAGTGGTGCTGTGGCAAAACGGGTTTGACGGCAAAACCGCCCTGCTCACGGTTTCCGAAGGTGAGCGGGTTCTGGCCCAGCGCACCGTTACCCTGGCAAAATCCGGTTTCGAGCAAAAAGAAACCCTGGAGATCGTCGCCCGGCAGGCCGGGGAATTCAATTTTACAGTCAGCGTTCAAACGCTGGAGGGGGAAGTCACCGAGCGCAATAACCGCCAGATCGTGCGGGTTCGGGTGCTCAAGAGCAAGATCAAAGTGCTGGCCATGGCCGGGGCCGCCAATTTCGACCGGCGCACCCTCTCTTTCGTGGCCGATCAGTTAAAGGATTACCAGTTCACCTTCCTTACCGAAAAATCCCCGGGGCAGTATTTCGAGCAATCTTTCCGCGACGCCCAACCGGATTCCCAGGATATTTTCATTTTCTTCGGTTTTCCCACCCGCAACAGCGACCCCGCCCAGCTGCGGGAGCTCATGAGGCAGGTCACGAACCGGCGCGTGCCGGTGTGGTGGTTCATCAACCGGGATACGGACCCGGCAAAGCTTCGGGAGTTCGAGCCGTTGGCGCCCTTCCAGGCGGCCGCTCCCCTGGCGGCGCTGGAAAACCGGTTTGTGCGGCTAAGCAGCGGGGGGAGGCTGCACCCGGTTACCCGGCTGGATGAGAACGAAACCGTCAACAATCAGATCTGGCGGGAGCTGCCGCCCCTGGAGATCTATCGCGGGATAAAAATGCCCGGGGGAAGCCAGGTGCTGCTGGAACCGGATGCTCGCCAGCCGGAAAACGTCCCGCCCGGCCTCGAGCCGGCGGTCTGTTTTGCTTACCGGCAGCAAGAGATCAAATACTTAGTATTCAACGGGGCCAATCTTAGCAACTGGCATTTTCAATTACAGGAAGACCCCGCCCGCGACCGCTTCCTGGTGCAGTTTATGGAACGGGCAATTCGCTGGCTGGTCAATCGCGACGACATTCACCAGATTCAAATCGCCCCGCTCCAGCAGATTTACAACGTTGGAGAGCCGGTGGCGTTTTCCGGCCAGGTTTATGATGAATTCTACCAGCCCGTCAGCGACGCCCGGGTGGTAGCGACGGTGAGCAACGAGGCGTTGAATTACTCCGATGAGATGATTGCGGAGGGCAACGGGTTCTATCGCCAAACCTTTTCGGGGTTGCCGGAAGGGGAATTTTCCTATCGCGTAGAAGCGCACCGCAACGATAAAACCATCGGAGCCCGTACCGGCAAGTTCACCGTTAAACCGTTCTTCTTAGAGTTCCAGCAAATTCCCGCCAACGCGGCGCTGATGCGCCAGCTGGCCCGGGAAACCGGGGGAGAGGCATACTCCCCGGGGGAATTTATCCGCCGATTCCCGGGAAAAAAGCTGGAAACCCGGGTACAATATACTTTTTCGGAATATTTTCTGTGGAATTACTGGTACTGGCTGGCGGCGCTGATCGCATTGTTAGGAACGGAGTGGTTCCTGCGCAAGCGCTGGGGGCTGTTGTGATTGAAGATTGATGATTGAAGATTGGCGATTATGTGCCCTTCTCCTTCAAGCTTTTTTTCGATTTTTTGCTCGGTTGGCCCTGGCGAGCGTGGAAAAAGGGCTCTTTGAATTTTCATCGGGTTCGTAAGGGAGTTGAAAATTCCCCGCGATAATACCTGGTACGGTAATATCTTCGTCTAAAGCTTCCCACCTGAGGGCAAATCCGTTTAGCCGTAAAGTTACTTCTTTCAGTTGTTCTTCGCTGGCATTCTTCAAAATCCGAAAGCGATCCGCCGGAAAACCGACAATCCGTCCATCGGTCAATTCGATAAAAATAGTCCTGCCTTCGGCCCAGGCGTTGA
>WYBG01000255.1 GCA_011526015.1 Deltaproteobacteria bacterium
AATGTCATTCCCGCGAAAGCGGGAATCCAGAAAAGTGGCTTAGAATATGGATTCCCACTTTCGTGGGAATGACAGACGAGAGGATGAACTGCCAAAATTTCCGAATTTTCATAGCGCTAAAATGTTAGCCGGTTTTTAACTTGACGGAAATAGAAATGAATTTCGAGTTTATTCCCACGGGTTTTTCTTCAAAGCGAAAATCATCCGAACTATCATTTCATTTAAACCATGGAGGTCTTATGAGAGGATATTTGCTTATTCTGTCACTGTTGCTCTGGGCATCGGCGGCGTCTGCCCAGGTCTATATCAATGAGCTGGATTACGACCAGCCGGGCGCCGATACCCAGGAATTCATCGAGCTGGTCGGCCCCACCAACGGCAGCCTGAATGGATACATCATTGAGTTGGTGAATGGAAACGGCGGCGCGGTGTATCGCACGGTTGATCTGGCCGGCCAGACCATCCCCGATGACAACGTGGCCGGCTACGGCTTTTTTGTGATCGGCAACCCCACCGTTCCCAATGTTGACTTTACTCCCGGCGACTGGGCCAGCCAGGACAATGTGCAAAACGGCCCTCCCGACGGAATTGTACTGAAACTGAACGGCGTGGTAGTGGACGGCTTTTCATACGAAGGGGTGCTCTCCGGTAACCCGGATATCACCGCCGGCATGGCCATTACCGCCAACGAAAACTCCAGCCCTCCCAACTTGAGCGTGGGAAGAATCACTCTGGGCTTCGATCCCAATAACCAGGATCAGTTTTTCGCCGCAGAGGCGCACGATCCCTCCCCCGGGGCGCAGAATGCCGCGCACGGGCAAATTCTCAGCGGCGACCCGCCCCCGGTGATCAACGGCGCCAGCATTACCCGCACCCCTAAAATCCCCGACGCCAACCAGAACACCACCGTCAGCGCGGAAGTCACCGATAACAGCGCGGTCACCCTGGTGGAATTGCGCTATCGCATCAACGGCGGGGCGCAGCAGGCCGCCGCGATGGTGAACACCAGCGGGGACACCTACACCGGCGATATTCCCGAATCCGCCTACAACGACGCCGACCGGGTGGAGTACTGGGTGTACGCGGAAGATGACTTTCCCCAGGGCAGCGAAAGCGCCCACTTCAACTTCTTCGCCGGGAACACCCCGATTTTCGATCTCCACGCCGCCGGCAGCAACGGGGTACTGCTCTACCTGGACTACGACGCCCGGGTAACCGGGGTGGCCACCGTGGCGCACGGCGTTTTCTCCACCACCAATTTGGACGTGTACCTGCAGGACGCCTCCGGGGGCATCAACCTCTTTGCTTTCGGGCTGGAACCCGGTCTGACCATCACCGTGGGGAACAGTTACACCGTCACCGGAACGGTGGACCAGTTCAACGGGAAAACCGAAATCATCCCGGAAGACCAGCTAACCGAAATCATCGATAACGGGCCGGGCGTGCTGCCAAGCGCGGTGGTGAAAACCATCGCCGAATTTCTGGCGGACGCAGAAACCTATGAAGGCATGTTAGTCGCCATTGCCCAGGTAACCAATACCGGCGCGGGACAGGGCTGGCCGGCCCTCGACTCCGATGCCAACGTGGAAATTACCGATGACGGCGGCATCAGCCGGATCATCCTGCGCATCGACCGGGACACCGACATCGACGGCTCTCCCGAACCCGCCTGGCCGGTAAACATTCGCGGTATTCTCACCCAGTTCGATAACGGCGGCGCGCCCCTGGATACCGGCTACCAGGTGCAGCCCCGCTCCCTGGAAGACATCGACATCATTCTCGGGGTGGAGCCGGTGAGCGGCGGCGAGCTAATTCGCACCCTCAAGCTGCACGGCAACTATCCCAACCCCTTCAACCCCGCCACCACCCTGCGCTTCGATGTTCCCGCCTCCGGGCAAATCGCCGCGGTCGAATTGGCGGTTTACAACGCCCTGGGGCAGAAAATCGCCGTGCTGGTGAATGAGAAGCTGGCCGCCGGCCGCTACGAGGTGCAGTGGAACGGGCGATCCGATGCCGGCGCCGCCGCTCCCAGCGGGGTCTATTTTGCGGTGCTCTCCCTGAACCGCAGCGAGCAGCAGGTCGCCAAAATGGTCTTGATGAAGTGAAAATTTCTCTTGAAGGGGCGAGTCGGGGACTCGCCCCTGTTTTTTGCGCCTCGATAACTGTTTTTCATTCTGCAAATCGTTTTTGGGTAGTGATAGAAAGGTAATACTGGGGATTAATTAGGAGATTCCGGCATAAAGCCGGAATGACATAAACAACAGTAGTTTAGCTGTCATTCCTGCGAATGCAGGAATCTTATGCCATCATTAACGATGTAGGACTACCCGTTTTTGAATGAACGGGCGCAGCACAAATTGCACGGATTATGAAATGAATAGCCCCGTGCTTCAGCGCGGGGAAGAGAGTAACCAAACAAAACAGATTGGGGCTTTAGCCCCGATTATTGCCAAAACGTGAGGCTGCTACGAAGTAGTGCCTTCGGCAAAGCCCCGGAAGGAGGTATAGGAATTTTTGATTCCCCCGCGCTGAAGCGCGGGGCTATTCATCCTAAAATCTGGTTTTTTGTGCAATTTGTGCTGCGCCCTGAATGAACTATGTTCTACCCTCAATGAACCCAGTTATTCATTGGAACCGCAGTTCTGAATAAGAGAGCTTTCGCTCTCCTGTCCGCTTTTACCAGTCATTCACCGTTTTTTGACATACCATCACGTCGCCCGGCTGCATTCACGGGCATCCTTTTTCCCGGGATATTCCGGTTTGCCCCGAATTTTCGGGAAACGCAGCCAACCGGAAACCGGGATTGGCATTCACCACTAATTTCCCATTAACCAACAAACCAAATCCAAACGGGGTATTTTATGAAGCTTTTATTCCTTACCGTTCTGGCGTCCTGCCTGTTTTTTTCCACCCTCGCGCAAGAGAGGGAAACGCCTTACCAGGAGGGGGAGCTGCTGATTCAGTTCCTGCCTCGCGCCGATATCGAAGCCTTCGAAAATGACTACACCTTTCTGGAGCTGCGGGCGAAAAAATTATTGTCGCGCCGGATGAACATCTGGTTGTTCGAGTACAATCCCGCCCGCGCCACGGGGGAGGAAGCGGTAGCCGCGGTGTACCAGCATCGCGACGTGCAATTGGCGCAGCTCAACCACTTCGTCACCCTGCGGGGGGAGAATTCCGGCGCGAAAGCCGTCCCCCCGGCAATCGAGCAAACCTTCCCCAACGATCCTCAATTTTCCAACCAGTGGGCCTTGAATAACACCGGGCAGACCGGCGGCACCCCGGACGCGGACATCGACGCGCCGGAAGCCTGGGACATCGCCACCGGCGGCGTTACCAAGCTGGGAGATGAGATTATCGTGGCGGTGATCGACGGCGGGGGGGAATTGACCCATTCGGACCTGTCTTTCTGGAAAAACATCCATGAAATCCCCAACAACGGCATCGACGATGACAACAACGGCTACGTGGATGATTATAACGGCTGGAACGCCTACAGCAGCAACGGTAACGTGCCCAGCAGCTCCCACGGCACCCACGTCTCCGGCATCGCCGCGGCAAAAGGCAATAACGCCCTGGGAGTGAGCGGGGTGAACTGGAACGCCAAAGTGATGCCCATCGCCGGCTCCTCCGGCACCGAATCCATTGTGGTGGAAGCCTACGGCTACGCCCTGGAGCAGCGCGCCCGCTACAACGAGACCAACGGCGCCTTCGGGGCCTTCGTGGTGGTTACCAATTCTTCTTTCGGGGTGGATTTCGGCGACCCGGCCAATTTCCCGATCTGGTGCGCGATGTATGATTCCATGGGCGCGCAGGGCATTTTAAGCTGCGGCGCCACCGCCAACATCAACATCGACATCGATATTGAAGGGGACATTCCCACCGCCTGCCCCAGCGACTACCTACTCTCCGTTACCAACACCACTTCCAATGACCTGAAAAATTCCGGGGCCGCCTACGGTTTGACCACCATCGACTTAGGCGCGCCCGGCACCAGCATTTTGAACACCGACGTGGGCAATTCCTACAGCAGCAAGACCGGAACCTCCATGGCCTCGCCGACCGTGGCCGGGGCGGTGGCCCTGCTGTATGCCGCCGCCAGCCCCGGTTTGGTTCAGATATATAAGAATAATCCCGCGGAGACCGCGCTGCTGTTCAAGCAGTGGATTATGGACGGAACCGACCCGATCGCTTCCTTGCAGGGGATCACCGTAACCGGCGGGCGCTTGAATGCTTACAACAGCGCGTTGTTAGTGCAGAGCTTTGCCGACTCCCTGGACCCCAATCCCCCGGGCAATATTACCGCCTACAGCGATTACACCACCCCCACTTCCATGCTGCTGGCCTGGGATGACCCCACTAACTACGCCGGCGGCGATACCCTGCTGCCCGGTGAATTTACCATCGAAATCCAGCGCGACAGCATTCCGGTGGCTTCAGTGCCCGGCGGGGCGGAACAATATAACGACATGGGGCTGAATGACGGCCAGCTTTACACCTACCGGCTTTACGCCAAAGTAACCGCCACGGACAGCACCAGCGAGGCGCTGGAGGTCTCCTGGCACGCCGGGGGATCGCCGGTTCCCGCGGCGCCGGAAAATCTGGCCTGCGCCGCCACCGCCACTCAGGCCATTTTAACCTGGAGCGATCCCGCTACCCAGGAAGACGGCACGCCGTTAGATGACCTGGACCATATCAATATCTACCGCAACGGAAGCCTGGCGGGAAGCGCCCTCCCCGGCGCCCAAACCTACACCGACACGCCCCCGCCGGGATTTGTCTATACCTATACCGTCAC
>WYBG01000026.1 GCA_011526015.1 Deltaproteobacteria bacterium
AAATGTAAAGTGGGAAGTGGAAAAGCATTGCAACTCTAAACTCTAAACTCCAGTTAATGAACCTCCGTTTTCAACAACGCATCCGGGCGATCCGGGGCAATTTTCAGCACTTCCTTTCCCGGAAAATCTCCAACCGCCTGATGATTACCTACGTGGGGTTAGGCACCTTGCCGCTGTTAATCGTCAGCCTGATCCTGATTTCCCTGACCCGCAACACCGTGCAATCCTACATTTACGAGCGCAACCTGGAAATCGCTCGCCGCGCCGCCAATGAGATCTACCTCTTCATCAAAGAACCCTTGACCATTTTGCACAGCACCACCCTCACCCGCGACATTACCGACATGGACCGGTTTACCCAGAGCAACCTGATCAACAAAATAAAAGACGAGAACCCTATCTTTCGCACCGTTTTTGTGTTGAATGAAAGCGGCCGGGTAACCGCCACCACCCGGTTTGGGGAAGAAATGCAGGACTTCAGCCGGCAGCCCCTTTTCACCCGGGCGATGAAAGACAGCTCCTATTTCTCCGAAGTGTACTTCACCCCTTCCCGCTTCCCCCTGCTCACCGTTTCGGAACCGATCAAAAAATACAACCAGGTGCTGGGAGTGCTGGCCGCGGAGATCGATTTGAAAAACATCTGGGCGGTGGTGGACAGCGTTACCATCGGAAAAACCGGGTTTGCTTTCCTGCTCAGCGAGGAGAGCCAGGTTATCGCCCACCGGAATAAGGAGAAGGTTTTCGAGCAGGAAGATTATTCCCGCTTTGAGTTCTCCCGGGAGCTGCAATCCGGCAGGGAAGGAATTGCCGCTTACACCATCGACGGCGAGGAGAACATCCTGGTGTACGTTCCCATTCCCCAGTTGAGATGGGGAATTGTGGTGCAGCAATCCCTGGACGAAGCGTTTACCCTGGCGCACCAGATGCAGGTGCGCTTATGGATCTTCACCACTATTACCATCCTGGTGGCGCTGGTGTTGGGAATCCTGGGGGTGAGACGGTTTACCGGGCCGCTGCTGCAATTGGTGCAGAGCGTGCGGGAATATGGCAGCGGCAATTTGCAGCATAAAATTCAAATGAAAAACCAGGACGAATTGGGCGAGCTGGCGCAGGAGTTCAACTCCATGGCCCGTTCCCTGCTGAGTAACCAGCGGAAGCTGCAAAAGATGGAACGGTTAGAGGCGCTAAGCCGTTTTTCCGCGCTGGTCAGCCACGAAATCCGCAATCCCCTCAATTCCATGAACATCAACATGCAGATACTGAAGCGCCTGATCCATCGCAAGGAGATCTCCCCGGAAAAGAAAATCAAGTACCTGGAGGTGATTTCTTCGGAA
Organism: Deltaproteobacteria bacterium; assembly: GCA_011526015.1. Classification (GTDB taxonomy): domain Bacteria; phylum Calditrichota; class Calditrichia; order RBG-13-44-9; family J075; genus JABWBP01. Next base: position 1,335 of record WYBG01000026.1, read on the forward strand.
ATTTCCCGCATAAACGAGTTGGTCACCAACTTTTTAACCATCGCCCGCCCCCCGGAATTGAATCTCATTCGCACCGATATTCACCAGGTGCTGGAGGAAATCATTATGATCCAGGCGGCCCGCGCCGCTTCCCTGGGAGTGGCGCTCGATCAGGAATTTACCCCGGCGAAGGAGTTCAAGAGCGGGGCCATTACTGGCATGTTCGATTACAACCAACTCAAACAGGTTTTTCATAATATCATTATCAACGCCTTCGAAGCCATGGAAGAAGGGGGAACCCTGTGGATCAAAACCTCTATTATCCGGAAAGAAAAATCCGATAAGGAACAGGGGTGTTATATTAAAATCGAATTCCGGGATACCGGGGTGGGCATCCCCAGGGAAATTTTGAAGGACGTTTTCGAGTTCTACCACACCACCAAACGCGCCGGCAGCGGCCTGGGGCTGGCGATTGCCAAACAAATTGTTGAGGGGCATAAAGGAGTTGTGTATATTGAAAGCACCCCGAAAGTGGGAACCTCGGTATTCATTGAACTGCCGATTGATGAACCCGGGGGAAATGTGTAGGGGCAGGATATAATTGGCAATTGCCAATTGCCAATTGCCAATTAAAACAGCCGGAGTGCCACAAAGTGCCAAATGGCACTACAGTAGTTTTGCACGCGCAACTCCCGGCGTGATGAAGTGTTTTTGTCAGCCGGGACGCTCATAAATCGTAAACTGTTGATCTTCAATCGAAAATCGCCATTGTTATGAAAGAAAAAATCCTTATCGTCGAAGATGACATCAATACCTTGAACGGCCTGGCCGAAATCCTGGAAGAAGAGAACCTCGAAATCTCCAAAGCCAAGAATGCCCGCATGGCCCTGGGCGAATTCAACAAAGGCGCTTTTGACCTGGTGTTGATGGATTACCTGCTGCCGGACCAAAACGGTTTGGAATTATCCGGCGTGCTGCTGGAAAACCAGCCGGATATCAAAATCATTATGATGACCGCTTTCGGCACCGTCAAAAACGCCGTGAACGCCATGAAAATGGGCATCTACGACTATTTGACCAAGCCCATCAACTTAGACGAACTGCTGATCATTATCCGCCGGGCGCTGGAAGAAAAACGCCTGATCAGCGAAAACCTGGATTTGAAATCCAAATTGACCCGCACCTACCGCTTCGAGAACATTATCGGGGTGAGCGGAAAAATGCAGGAAGTGTTCCAGAAGATCGCCAAGGTCGCCGCCACGGACGCCACCGTGCTGCTGCGGGGAGAGAGCGGCACCGGCAAAGAGTTGATCGCCCGGGCGGTGCATTTCCAGAGCAAGCGCCAGAATTACGCCATGGTGGAGATCAATTGCGCTTCCATCCCGGAAAATCTGCTGGAGAGCGAGCTGTTCGGCCATGAGAAGGGGGCCTTCACCGGCGCTTATAAAATGAAGAAGGGCAAGTTCGAGATCGCCGACAAAGGCACCCTTTTCTTGGACGAGATCGGCGAGCTCCCGCTCTCCTTGCAGGCGAAACTGCTGCGGGTGTTGCAGGAAAAACGCTTCAACCGGGTGGGCGGGGTGGATAATATCGAGGTGGACGTGCGCCTGATTGCCGCCACCAACGCCGACCTGGAAAAACGCATGGTGGAAAAACTATTCCGGGACGACCTCTACTATCGCCTGAACGTTATCCCCATCCTGATTCCCCCTTTGCGGGAGCGTTTGGAGGACATCGGCCCCCTCACCGACCATTTTCTCAAGAAATACGTGATAAAGGACCAGCGCCAGATCCAGGGAATTTCGGAAGATGCTCGCAAACTCCTGATGGGCTACGACTGGCCCGGCAACGTAAGGGAGCTGGAAAACGCCATCGAAAACGCCGTGGTGATGTGCGAGAGCGCTCATATCGCCGCCCATGACCTTCCTGCCTATTTGCAGGGGCCCCGGGCGACCGGTTCTCCCCTGTTCGACCGGGTATTGGAGGATAGCAACCTGGGCTACAAGGAAAAGTTGGAAGCCTGCGAACGGGAAATCATCCGCCAGGCGCTTATCGAAACCCGGAACAATAAAACCCAGGCCGCCAAAAAATTAGGATTCACCCTGCGTACTTTGAGGAATAAGGTTAAAAAGTATAATTTGTAAAGCGCAAGCGGCCGGCCCCGCGACCCCGGAAAGCGAACCCAAGAGAATCATGAAAATAAATTTCTGTTACCGTCATCCGGCGGTGATTGCTAAAACCCGCTGTTATCACTGCAAAAAAGACATTTGCCTGGAATGCCGCCTGCACCTGAACCGCCATTATTTTTGCGGGCGCAAATGTTACGCTCTATTCCGCTTGCAGCAGGTTTGGGCTCCGGTCAAAAAACGCAAATTTCCCATTCTGCTGGGTTGGAACGCGGTGTTGACGCTGGGATTGCTGGCGCTCTATCTCACCGGGACCCGGAGCGCCTCCCCCCGGGAATTGCCGGCTTCGCTCCCGGTTGATCCCGCCGGGAGCTTTCCCGTTCCCCGGCCTGATCAAATCGACTCCCTGGCGCGCAGCGGGCGGCCATTCCGTTCCGAAATACTCGCCCAAAAAACCTACGATCTGAATATTTCCCTGGAAAACGGGGCGGTGCTCACGGTCTGGCGCAACGACTGGCCGATTCTCAGCCAGATCGTTTCCGCGGGGGGCGTTCAACGCTTTCCCCTTTCGTTGCAGTATGGCCGCAATCTCATCCGCATCGGGGTTTGGAACCAGCGCCAGCAACTGGTGTACGAAGAACACCTGGAAATCACTTACAAAAACTCCCTGGTGGAAGCGCTGCGTTACCCGGTCGTGCGCGGCAATCGCCAGCGCCGGCAGCTTTCGCTTACCTTCGACGGCGGCTCC
>WYBG01000256.1 GCA_011526015.1 Deltaproteobacteria bacterium
AATCCATCTCCCGGTTGAAGGAGTGGGCGGCTTTTTTCAGCCGGTAAAGGGTATGGTAAAAGCTTCTGTCGATGATTTTTTGGATCAGCCCGGTAAGCTTGCCGCGGTTGGTAATGACCAGGGCCATGGTCAGCAGAAAAGCGAGGGAGTCAGCCCATCTCTCCAGGGCCAGGGCTAACAATTCCCGGAAAACCCAATAAATGGCAAAATAGGTAAAGAGCTTGAAAATAAATAAAAGTATCTTATTCGGTTTCATTAATGAATACAATGCCAAATACCCCGGGTCTAAAAAATGAGCCGGAATATAGAACATCGCCGGAATGGAATGCAAGCGCTTGAAAACATATTAACCTGTAGTGCTATTCAAATAAAGGGCGCTCAATCTAACCGCGAATGGACGCTAATTTAGCTAGTCTCGATCCCACATTCAGTTGCGTTTATTCGCGTTCTTTCGCGGTTTAAATCAACTAACACTACCGGTATATTAATATGAGGGGCGGCTTGGCTCTTCGGGGATGCCGGCAAAATGCACCTCTGTACCAATTAACATTTCCCTTGAATAGCGGAAGCTTCTTCCCTAAGTTTTCGCTTCTTTGAGAGTGATGCAAAATGAGCGAAAATATCAAAATTATTACTTCGAATAAAAAGGCCTTTCACGACTACCACATCAGCGAGACCGTGGAGGCCGGAATGGTTTTAACCGGCACGGAAGTGAAATCCCTGCGGGCGGGGCGCTGCAACTTGAAGGACAGCTACGCCAAGGTGATCAAGGACGAGCTGTGGCTGATCGGGATGCACATCAGCGCCTACGAAAACGAGGGATACGTTACCCACGACCCGGAAGCGCGGCGAAAGTTGCTGCTGCACCGCTCCGAGATCCGCCGCCTGCACCGGAAAGTGCTGGAAAAAGGAATCACCCTGATTCCCCTGAAATTATATTTCAAAAATGGGTGGGCGAAAGTGGAATTAGGCCTGGCCAGCGGCAAGCGGCAGTATGATAAACGCCAGGACATCGCTCAACGCGACCAGCAGCGGGAGATGAAGCGGCTGCAGAAAAAATACAAAGTCAAGTGATATGAACTTATTCGAAGAACTCCAGTGGCGGGGCGTTATTTACGACGCCACCGAAGGCATCCAGGAAGTGATTGCCCGGGAAAAACTGACCGGCTACATCGGCTTCGATCCCAGCGCCTCCAGCCTGCACGTGGGCAGCCTGCTGCAAATCATGAACCTGGCGCGCTTGCAGCGCTACGGGCACTCTCCCATTGCGGTGGTCGGCGGGGGCACCGGGTTGATCGGCGATCCCAGCGGTAAAACCAAAGAGCGCCAGTTGTTGACCAAAGAGCAGGTAGAGGAAAACCTGTCCGGAATCCGCGAACAACTCTCCCGCTTCCTGGATTTCGAGACCAAAACCAATCCCGCCCGCATCGTCAACAATTATGATTGGTTAGGCAGCATCAGCTACATCGACTTTTTGCGCGAGGTGGGGAAATATTTTACCGTCAACGCCATGTTAGCCAAAGAATCGGTGAAGCGGCGGATCGAATCCGAAGACGGGATTACCTTTACCGAATTCAGCTACATGCTCTTGCAGGCCTACGATTTCCTGGTGCTCTACGACCGCTTCCACTGCACCCTGCAAATGGGCGGCAGCGACCAGTGGGGCAACATCGTCGCCGGGGCGGATTTGATCCGCCGGTTGCGCTCCGCTAAAGCGTATGGCATCGTTTCCCCGCTGGTAACCAGCTCCATGGGGGTCAAATTCGGCAAAACCGAGGCCGGCGCGGTGTGGCTCGATGCGCAATGGACTTCACCCTACCGTTTTTACCAGTACTGGCTCAACACCGAGGACGCGGATGCGATCCAGTACCTGAAATACTTTACCTGGCTGAGCGAAACCGAAATCGCCGCGCTGGAAACCGCGCTCCGGGAAAAACCGGAAAACCGGGAAGCCCAGCGAGCCCTGGCGCGGGAAATCACCCGGATGACCCACGGCCAGACTGCGCTGCAAAGCGTCGAGAGGGCTTCGCAGGTGCTCTTCGGCGGGGAAATGGAGGGGCTGCGGGCAGCGGAAGTGCAAGACATCTTCCAGGACGTGCCTTCCAGCGCGGTGGAAAAGTCCCGCCTGCAAGGCGACGGTCTGCCCCTGGTGGAATTGCTGGCGCTGACCGGTTTGCTGCCCTCCAAAGGGGAGGCGCGCCGGATGATCCAACAGGGCGGCGTTTACCTGAACAATCGCCCGGTGGCCGAGGCGCAAAAAACGGTCTCGTTGGCAGACAGCATCGACGGGCAGTTTTTGGTGCTGCGCAAGGGGCGGAAGAATTATCACCTGGTGAAAATCGTGTGAATTGAAAATTCATTGTAACTATTCAGGCATTTTGCCACAGAGGTCCCAGCGCGGCGCAGCCGCAACCAAATAGAACGCGGATGACCCGGATTTGATGGATTTTCACAGATTTTTATAGAGATCTCAATAAATCCGTGGTAATCCGGGTCATCCGTTTAATCCGTGTTCTATTAAAGAGTTCTCAGGCTTAAAAAACTTGTTAAAAAAATAAGGTTACTATTCAGCCACAGAGACCACAGAGGTCACAGAGGAAGATTTGGGGGTATCCACCACTTCGTGGAGAGCATTTAGAGCCTTATATCCCTGTATTTGTGATTTGATTAGGAATTTTTTTATGT
>WYBG01000257.1 GCA_011526015.1 Deltaproteobacteria bacterium
TCGTCGATAAACGCCACCGCCGCAAACATGGCCGATTTGATGAGATCGCCATGGTAGCCGGCCTGCGCGCAGTTGCGTTCGATTTTCTCCAAAAATTCCTTGATCCGGCGTCTCAACACCTCCGGCTCGCCGAAATTCTGGGCGGCTTGCAACTGCAAGATGAGCATGAAGCAAGAATTGAAATATTCCGCTAATTTTCGTTTAGGGGTACGGAAAACGGTTTCAGAGGCCATGGCATCACCTTTTCATAGAGTCTTCAAGCTGAAATTTGAGAGTTTGTCCCTGACTTTTTTAGCCACAGAGAGCACAGAGTTCACAGAGTTTCAGCATGGCTCCACTTCCCGGCTGGTAAACTTTTTAATTCCTCGGCGCTCTCCGCGTTCTTTGCATGGTGAGTTTATCGAACCATGGGGCAAATTTCAAATCGTTTTGGATCGTTTTACCTTGCTTCAAGACCGGGGCGCCCGGTTCATCGCTCTTCGGTAACGGCGATCAGCATCGGTTTCAAATGTTTGAACTGGGCGGTGAGCAGTATCGCGATCGCCCCGCTGCGCCGGATATTATCCCAGAAAATTCCGGATTTCTCCAGGCGGAGATAGAGCAACCCCGCGCCGGCGGGCGTGCCAACCGGGGGGCGCGACACCCCGGACACCCGCAACCCCTGCACCGCCTTCCCCGCCAGGTCGTTGATCTCTTCCGGGCTGGAAATCTTAAGATGCTGGGGTATTTCATCCGCTACTTTGCGCTCATCGAACTCGCCTTTCATCACCAGGTAGAACTGGGCGGTGCTGAAGAGCGCTTCATTGACGATCCGCCCCAGGTAGAGCGATCCGTCTTTACTTTCCAGAGGAATGTTCACATAATTGCGCGGCGGAAGCGCCTGGTCTAACAGTTTGCGGATTTCTTCATACAGCAAATTATAGCAATAATATAACTTATCATGATCGTATTGGGGAAATTTCAATTCCCCCTCGGGGGAAAATGTGGTGAGCTGCCCCGCCAGGGTGAGCAGCACGGTATATAACTCCTCGGGGTGGCATTTCAATTCCCTTAAATTATAAAAATGGCTTAATAGCGGGATAAAACTGTTGACGGTGTGCAGCAGCCAGAAAATATTGACGTCCACGTTAGAGAATTCCACCTGCCCGGAGGGCTGCCGCCGGCGCCGCTCCTTCAGGGTGGCGCTTTTTTCCACCAGTTGCCCCAGGATGCCGGCCTGAATTTTTTTCAACGTTTCCGAGGCGTTCACGTGCAAGCAGGGAGGGATGTATTTCTGGTGCAGGGCAAAAGTGTTGTTTTTTTGGCGAATTAGAATAGCAATTTTGAGCGCCCAGACTCCCGGCGGGGGGGTATCGCCAAAGCGGATTTGAAAATTCGGCAGCGCCACGCCGATTTCCTGCTCGTTACTGCCGGTGTTGTCGTCGGTGAGGGGGACATTTTGCAACACAAAACGGGTTGCATCCTTATCCCCGCTTCCGTCCAGCAAACAATTTAGGCCCCCGGCCTGCTCCACCGGCAAGGCCAGGAACACCGCCAGGGTTTCCCGTTTTGCGGTAAAAAGCTCACTAAAATTCTGCGACGGGGGCAGCGGCTGCACGTCCGGCATATTGAACGGCAGCCCGTCCGGCATTACCCCGGAACAGCGCAATAGAATAAACTGGCCGTTTGCCAGGGCTTCATTATCAACTTCCATCTCGGTAATGCCCCAGTCGTGGCGGAAAGCCGCACGCACCCGCGCATTCAACAGCGCCAGGTTATAACGGTCCGCTTGTTGGAAATGGTGGGGCTTGATGAACATCCCTTCATACCAAACGATTTTCTGGCAATGTTTCATTCGCTTTGCCCTTTTTGCTTTATTCAATATTCGTGGAGTACCATAATGTCTCTCCGGAACAGATGGAATAGGAACGCTGGCAACTTTCCCGAAAAAAGATACTCCCCAGGCGCAAGGCCCGGGTTATTTTTTCCTTCACATCCGGTTAGAGCCGGAATGGGGGGAATAACTCTCAAATATTTTTTTGCGGGAGGAAAAGCCTGGCGCTAAGCAGGCCCGGCAAAGCTCTCCGCCTCCACCCCGACAGATCTGTCGAGGGGGAATGGAGAATCAAGAACAAAATTTGGGGGAGGGGAAGCAGGATTGACGGATTATTATGTAAAACCGGCTTTCAGCTATGGGGGGCAATATGCTCATTCGCAGGTTTAGACTGCGGTGGCCGTGGGGGAGCCGGTACGACTCTCCACAGCAAAAGCTGGATCAGCAGAATTGCGGCGGCCAGGCAATATAATCCGTAGCGGAATTCGACCCCGGCGTTCACCCGGTTTTCGATTCCCAAAATGAGAAACGCAATCAGAATGAGCTCTATTGCCGCCCATTTCGCATACTTCGCCAACACTCTCAGGCGCTGCTTGAACGGTTCAAACCGTGCAAATTTGCCATTCCAGAGACAAATAATGGTTGCCAGCTTCACTGCCGGAAAGAGGATGCCGGCGACGAAAGTACTCAAAAAGAGCAGGTATTCTTTTTCGGATAGCAAATACCGCAATATGGTGAACAGGGAGACGGTGCGGCTGAAGAAGATGTATTTATTCGCCGTGAGCAGCGGGGCAAAAATCCCGGTTAAAAAGAGCAGCAGCGCCAGGAGGGTGAGCGCGGGGATGAGGGGAAGTAATCGAGCAGGATTGATCATCGCTTTTGCTACCGGTGATGGATTAATCCCCCGTCCTGCAATCTCCAGGAGAATTTATTCTCCGGCCGGGAAAGATTCAACGGTTAATTTGAAGCTGCCGGGCAACCGCCGGGGAGGGGGTATCATTTAAAAACCGTTGCGTTATCCCTCTCGACATCCTATTTTTGCCAGTTGTTTGTGGTTTGTTGTCCGTTGTCTGTTGTCCGTTGTCAGTTGTTGGCGGCGGGGCGCTTCGGGCGGGTGAGCGGCGGGGGATTGCAGTCTTTTTATAAACCGATGTTACGCAATACCCTTCGACAAGCTCAGGGTAAACTCTTTTACGCAATACGCAATAGTCATCACACAAATCAGGAGTTATCACCCCATGATCGGCAATATGCTTAAAAAAGTGTTCGGCACTAAAAACGACCGCGAAGTGAAGAAAGTCTGGCCTGTGGTTGAGGAAATCAACCAATATTATGAGCAATATCAAAAATTAAGCGACGAGGAGCTGAAAGGAAAAACCGAAGAGTTCAAGCGGCGGTTGGCCGAGGGAGAAACCCTCGAGGATCTTCTGCCAGAAGCCTTCGCGGCGGTAAAAGATGCCTGCCGGCGGCTGATGCACAAAAAATGGATAGTCACCGGGCGGGAAATCGAATGGGACATGATCCCTTTCGACGTGCAATTGATCGGCGGGGTGGGGCTGCACCAGGGCAAGATCGCGGAAATGGCCACCGGGGAGGGCAAAACCCTGGTCGCCACCATGCCCCTGTACCTCAACGCCCTGGAAGGCAAAGGCGCTCACTTAGTGACGGTGAACGATTACCTGGCCCAGCGCGACTCGGAGTGGATGGGGGAAATTTACAAATTCCTGGGCTTAACGGTAGGCGTCATTCTCAACCAGATGGATTCCAAACAGCGCCGGGAAGCCTACAACTGCGACATCACCTACGGCACCAACAACGAATTCGGTTTCGACTATTTGCGCGACAACATGTCGGTTCACCCGGAAGACATCGTGCAGGTGCGCGGGCATCACTACGCGATTGTGGATGAAGTGGACAGCGTGCTGGTCGATGAAGCGCGCACCCCCTTGATCATCTCCGGCCCGGTGGAACACGCCACCCATACCTACGACGAAGTGAAACCGATGGTGGAGCGGCTGGTGAAGCTGCAAACCCGTTACGTCAACGAGATCATCGCCGAGGGAGAAAAACTGTTGGAGGAAGGCAATGCCGATGAAGCGGGATTGAAGCTGCTCATCGCCCAGCGCGGGGCCCCCAAAAACCGCCGCTTAGAGAAGCTCTACCAGCAGCAGGGGATTAAAAAATTAGTATTTGACATCGAGAATATCTTCCTGCGGGATAAAAAAATCAATGAGGTGGATGAAGAACTCTACTACAGCATCGAAGAAAAGCAGCACGTCATCAACCTGACCGAAAAAGGGCGCCAGGAATTATCTCCCAACAACCCGGAAGAATTCGTGCTGCCGGACCTGGCGGAAGAGTTCAGCAAGATCGAAGGCGACGACTCCATCCCGCCGCGGGAAAAAGTGGAGCAGAAAAATAAAATCCAGATGGAATATGCCCGCAAGAACGAGAAGCTGCACAATATTTCCCAGTTGCTGAAAGCTTACTCTTTGTTTGAAAAAGACCACGAATACGTGGTCACGGAAGGCAAAGTGCTGATCGTGGATGAGTTTACCGGGCGGATCATGTACGGTCGGCGCTACAGCGACGGCCTGCACCAGGCCCTGGAAGCGAAGGAGAACGTGAAGATCGAGGGGGAAACCCAGACCCTGGCGACCATCACCCTGCAAAACTACTTCCGCATGTACGACAAGCTGGCCGGGATGACCGGTACCGCGGAAACCGAAGCGCGGGAATTCTGGGACATCTACAAATTAGACGTGGTGGTGATTCCCACCAATAAGCCGATTAACCGCAGCGATTTCGAGGACGTCATTTACCGCACCAAACGGGAGAAATTCAACGCGGTGATCGAGGAGATCGAGCGGCTGCACAAAGCGGGGCGCCCGGTGTTGGTGGGCACGGTCTCGGTGGACGTCTCCGAAACCCTCAGCCGGATGCTGAAGCGGCGGGGCATTCCCCACGAGGTGTTGAACGCCAAATATCACAAGCAGGAGGCGGAAATCATCGCCAAGGCCGGGCAGATGGGCGCGGTCACCATCGCCACCAACATGGCCGGGCGGGGAACCGACATCAAGTTAGGCAAAGGGGTTACCGGAAACGGCAAGGTGGATGAGGAAACCCCCTATGGGTTGCACATCGTCGGCACCGAGCGCCATGAATCGCGGCGCATCGACCGGCAGTTGCGGGGCCGCGCCGGCCGCCAGGGCGATCCCGGGGCCAGCCGTTTCTTCCTCTCCCTGGAAGACGATCTGATGCGTTTGTTCGGTTCGGACCGTTTGATCCGGGTGATGGACCGGTTAGGCGCGGAAGAGGGAGAGGTAATCACCCACGCGATGGTCACCCGGGCAATCGAAAAAGCCCAGAAACGGGTGGAAGAGCAGAATTACAGCATCCGCAAACGGTTGTTAGAGTACGACGACGTGATGAACAAGCAGCGGGAGGTGATTTACACCCGCCGCCGCAAGGCCCTGATGGGTGAAGTAAACCGGGAGGACCTGGGAGAAACGATAGATGACTTTATCGACGCCCAATTCGAAAAATTCGTGGGCGACAAACCGCATCCGGAAGATTGGGATATCGACGGCCTGAGCGACGTGATGCTGCGCACCCTGTTAGTGGACCTCAAGAGCCTGAACGATAAACTGTACTCTATGACCCGCGACGAGCTGGCGGAGCATATCAAAAACGAAGCCTTCCGGATGTATGATTACAAGAAAGAAAAGGTGGGCGAGAAGCTGATCAAAGAATTCGAAAAATACATCTCCCTGCGGATCATTGACGAGCACTGGAAAGACCACCTGCACCAGATGGACATGCTCAAAGAAGGGATCGGCCTGCGCGCTTATGGACAGAAAGACCCCCTGATCGAATACAAGCGGGAAGCCTACGAGATGTTCGTGGACCTGATCGATACCATCAACCAAAAAACCCTGGAAATGCTCTGGCAGACGGAATTGGTAGAAGCGCCTCCCCTGCGCCGGGGAGCGCCGCCGAGAATCGCCCTGGTGCACCGCGACTCCACCAACATGGGGTTGCAGGGCGGGAGAGAAGAAACCGACATCCAAAAAGCCGGCAAGCAGCGCAGCGGCAAACAACAGCCGGTGAAAGTAGAAGCCAAAGTGGGCCGCAACGATCCCTGCCCCTGCGGCAGCGGTAAAAAATATAAGAAATGCCACGGCGCCGGCGCGTAGGGGCGAAGCATTCTGAAACAAGCTGATAATTTTCTGAAAAAACCGTATCCAGAATGCTTCGCCCGTACCAGGGGCGAAGCATTCTGAAAAGAGCCGATAATTTCCGGCAAAAAACCATATTCAGAATGCTTCGCCCGTACAGAGCGGTTTGTAAGAGAAACAGGAACAGGAGCAGGCAGGGGGGAAGATATAAGAGGTCAAGTATCCCAAAGGTGATTTATGGCGCTAAAGACTTCTGCGGTTCGAAAAGCCCGGCATACCGCAACCATTAAA
>WYBG01000258.1 GCA_011526015.1 Deltaproteobacteria bacterium
CCTACACAGTAGAGTTGCCCGCTGGGGTTCGTCGCGCCCCTCGCGGGCGCGTGGATTGAAACACCTGAACGGCAACTTGAATTTCGGGCTTTTTCGTCGCGCCCCTCGCGGGCGCGTGGATTGAAACCGCCAATTGGCCGCACTACCACAAATATCGAATGTCGCGCCCCTCGCGGGCGCGTGGATTGAAACTAAAAAGCGAGGTATATTATGAACGCAAGTCAAAAAGTCGCGCCCCTCGCGGGCGCGTGGATTGAAACCCCCCCGTCTGCGGGTAATTGCCCGTACTGATGAGGTCGCGCCCCTCGCGGGCGCGTGGATTGAAACATATTATCTCCGATAAAAGACTGTGCCGCTCGCGGTCGCGCCCCTCGCGGGCGCGTGGATTGAAACCTGGAAACTGTATTCCAGCGTGGCGAGTTCTTGCCGGTAGATCAGAAGAGCTTCGCGATTAAGAGAGGATTGAGACGTTGGTAGAGACGTTGCAATGCAACGTCTCTACACGCATCAGAAGAGCCATGCAATTAAGAGGGGATTAAGACCTCAAAGGTTTTCAAAACCTTTGAGGTCTTATGTTCCGATCGGAAGAGCCTTGCGATAAGGAGAGGGTTGAGAGGGGGTTTTCCGGGCTGAAGCCCAAGTTCACTAACTTTTCGTGATTCTAAGTCCCGTCAGGGACGATCGAATATAGCCCACCAGTTTACTGGTGGAAAAAAGGGACACACCCAGATAAAAATAGTCCCGTCAGGGACGTTTGAGAACAGCATATCTCTCAATCGTCCCTGGATGGACTCACAGAAAATCAGGAATTTTCCGTCCCGCCAATGAATTGGCGGGCTATTATCATTCGTCCCTGCCGGGACTAAAAAGTTAGTGGCATTGGGCTGAAGCCCGGTAATCGGGTAAGCCGTGATCAGAAAAACCCTGCGATAGCGTGAGGATTTCTCAGCGGGAAAAGTTGCCGGATGAGACGTGGATGGCTATAAAAGCCCATGGGCTTTTGCCCCAAACCCCCTGGGCTTTTGTCGAAAACCCCAGGGGGTTTTATCAGAAAAGTTTCGTGTTTCATTCTATCGGATACTGACATCAGCGGTCAGCTATCAGCGGTCAGCGGTCAGCAAAAAATGTTCTCAAAGATACTCGCTGCGATGGTCTTCACGGTTGGGTTTACGATTTTGGGTTGGGTACAACATCTTTTAAGCTGATAGCTGAAGGCTGATAGCTGAATAGTAACCCATTCCTTCCAATTTCCGCCGCCTGTAGAAAATCTCCCTGCCTGCCCGCGCAAAGAAAAGACCTTGACAAATTTGCTCCATCCACTTAAATTCGAATTTTGGTTATGAAGATTCCGATATTACATTTGCCGGAAGGGCTGCACCGCTTCGAGGAGACCATCAAGCCGGGCGCCCTTCATTTTTACCGCCAGGAGGCGTATCCCGCGGCGATCCAGGCAGCAGCGGAAGTCAACAAGTTTGAAAAGAACATACGCTGCCGGGTTTCCCTGCGCACCACCGCGCATCACGCCTGCGACCGCTGCCTGGAAAAGTTTACGATCCCTTGCGAGTGCGCCTTCGAGCTGCTCTTCCACATCGGGAAAGAGGATTTGCAAACCGAAGAGGAAGACGTGGTGCTGTTAGCGCCGGAAACGGTGGAAGCGGATCTTTCGGAATGGATTGTGGAGCAGTTGATTTTGAGCATTCCCATGAAGCTGCTCTGCCGGGAAGATTGCAAGGGCATTTGCGCCTGCTGCGGCGCGAACCTGAACGAGGAAGCCTGCCGCTGCGGCGAGAAACCGGGCGATCCGCGCTGGGAAAAATTGCGGGAATTATTAAAATAAAGAAAAGTGCGAGGGTGTTTTGGTGTTCGGGTGTTCAGGTGTTTTAGTGTTATCGTGTTGTGGTTTTAAAGCGCCGGGAGCCCAAGGGGGCGAAAGGAACGCCAGGAAACTCAAAACTCAAAACTCGAAACTTAGGTCCAGGCGAACAAAACGAGTATTTTTAAGAAAAGGAGAAACCTGATCATGGCAAATCCCAAACGGAAAATATCCAAATCCAAACGGGACAAACGGCGGGCGCCATGGATGCGCCGCCTGACCGCTCCCAGTTTCAGCGAATGCCCCAACTGCGGAGAAGTGAAATTACCCCACCACGCCTGCCCCAAATGCGGGTACTACAAAGGGCAAAAAATATTCGAAGCGGAAGAATAAGGCGGTTGCTTTTTCGGGTTCGCCCTGAAGGATGGTTCAGCCGCTATAGATCCCAGGGCCTGTTACGGTTTTACAAACAACAATCTGCCCTTTCATCCACTTAGGAGCGTAGTTCGTGCGCATAGTCGTCGATGCGATGGGCGGGGATTTTGCCCCCAAAGCCCCGGTACACGGGGCCATATTATACGACCGTGAGACGCACGGTCGGGACCAGGTGATATTGATCGGCGATCAAGCGATCATCGAGAAAGAGCTGGAAAGCCACATCATCGCCCCTAAAAATGTCAAGGTGGTTCATGCCTCGGAAGTGATCGACATGCATGAACAGCCGGCGACGGCAGTGCGCCAGAAAAAGGACTCTTCCATGGTCAAGGGCCTTCGCCTGGTTCGCGAGGGCGAGGCCGAGGCATTTGTAAGCGCGGGAAGCACCGGCGCGCAAATGGCCGCCAGTTTGTTGATCTTAGGGCGGGTGAAGGGGGTGCAGCGGCCGGCGTTAGGAGCCTTTTTACCCTGGGAAGGAGGGGTCATCCTGCTCATCGACGTGGGCGCCAATGCGGATTGCAAGCCCATCAACCTCCTGCAATTCGGGTTGATGGGGGGAATTTTCATGGAATTTACCTGCGACCTCCCCGCCGCGCGCATCGGTTTGCTCAATATCGGGGAAGAAAAAACCAAGGGCAACGAACTGGCCCTGGCTTCTTACGAGCTGATGGCCAAACACCTGCCCAATTTCGTGGGAAACGTGGAAGGACGGGATATCCTGAACGGGAAGGCGGAGGTGGTGGTAACCGACGGATTCACCGGCAACGTGATCCTGAAGTTTGCCGAGAGCCTGGTGGGAGTGTTCGGGCGCAATCTCAAGCGCATGATCAAAAAGAACCTGCTCTCCATGGCCGGGGGAATCTTAGTGCGGCCGGCCTTCCGGGCTATGAAGCGCCGCTTCGACTATGAGGAATACGGCGGCGTGCCGTTGTTAGGGATCGATGGAATTTCCATCATTTGCCACGGCAGCTCCTCTTCCAAAGCCTTGAAAAATGCCATGTACGTCGCCCGGGTGATGTGGGATAAGCAAGTGAATAAACGCATTCAGGAAGAACTTACTTCGCGAGGATTGACATGGAGCGAAAAGCAGTTATTACAGGCATAGGGCACTATGTTCCCCCCAAAATTCTGACCAACCAGGATCTGGCTAAAATGGTGGATACCAGCGACGAATGGATCGTCAGCCGCACCGGCATTCGCGAGCGCCACATCTTAGAAGGGAAAAAGGGCACCTCCTTTATGGGGATTCAGGCCGCTAAAATGGTTTTGAAAGAGCGCAATATCCATCCGGAAGAAATAGACTTAATCATCACTGCGACAGTCACGCCGGATACCTTTTTCCCCAGCACCGCCTGCCGGATTCAGGAAGGCATCGAAGCCTGGAACGCCTGGGGATTCGATTTGAACGGCGCCTGCACCGGTTTTGTGTATGCCCTGGCCACGGGAGCGCAGTTTATCCGCTCCGGCGCCCATCACAAGGTGCTGGTGATTGGGGCGGATAAAATGAGCGCGATTGTGGATTATACCGACCGCACCACCTGCGTGCTGTTCGGCGACGCCGCCGGGGCGGTGCTCCTGGAGGCCGTCGAGACCGATGAGCAAATCGGGGTTGTTGACGCCATCCTGCGAAGCGACGGCTCCGGCGGGGAGCACCTTCACATGATGGGCGGCGGGAGCCTGCACCCGGCCACCTATGAGACGCTGGACAAAAAGATGCACTTTATTTTTCAGGACGGCCCCACGGTATTCAAATTTGCGGTGACCAAAATGGCCGATATTTCCGCGGAAATCCTGCAAAAGCATCACTTGAACGGCAAAGAGATCAAATATTTCATTCCTCACCAGGCCAACTTGCGGATTATTGACGCCGCCGCCAAACGGATGGGACTGGAAGATTCGCAAGTGGTGGTGAATATTCAAAATTACGGAAACACCACCGCGGCTACCATCCCGCTGGCGTTATCGGAAATTTATCACCAGAACAAGCTGAAAAAAGGGGATTACGTGGTGGTAGCAGCATTCGGGGCCGGGTTTACCTGGGGCAGCGCGCTGCTGCGCTGGGCGATTTGAGGAGTGTTTTAGTGTTCGGGTGTTATAGTGTTCAAGTGTTTTAGTATAACTTCTCTCATACCATGCTTCCAACTCTTAATTCGCATTTAATCACCAAAACACTAAAACACTAAAAGCTAGTTGATTTAAACCGCGAAAGTACGCGAATAAACGCAAATGACTATGGGATCGAGACCAGCCTAAATTCGCGTCCATTCGCGTCCATTCGCGGTTAGACCGAGTGCCAGTTATTAGAACTAGCACTACAGGTTAAAACACTAAAACACCTGCCGCCGAAGCGGTTCCTTTGGAAAACATCAGAAAAGCGGGGGTATGGGCGATGAATCGCAAATCTATAAACCGGGCGGTTATTGCCATTTTTGTTTTTGGGTTAGTCGGCTGCTCTCAAAAAACCGCCATCCAGTTCACCAGGCCGGCGGAAATTGACGTCGGCGGCATCAAGCGCATTGCCATCATGGATTTCCGGGGGCCGGAAAACAGCGGCTCTAACGCCGCGGCGGTATTTGCCAGCAAGCTGTTCGAGACCGGTTTTTATACCATCGTGGAACGTTCGGAATTGCAAAAAATCCTGGAGGAACACGCCCTCAGCCTTTCCGGGGTGGTGGACCCGGAGACCGCGGTACAGGCCGGAAACGTGTTGGGCGTTCAGGGGGTGATCGTGGGCGATGTGATCAGCTATCGCTGCGAGGATCGCCGGGGAAGGGAACAGGAGACCCGCCAGGTATGGACCGGCGAGTACGAAAAAGACCAGAACGGAAACGACATCTATGAAAAAAACCTCTTCGGCAAAAAAGTCAAAAAGAAAAAATACAAAGACGAGATTGTGAATGTAGAAGTCCTTACCCGGGAGGCGAATGTGAGCCTGGGTTTCCGGTTGATCGAAGTGGAAACCGGGCAGGTGATTGCCAGCAGGGAGGCATCCCATTCTTACCAAAAAAAGCTCAAAGGCGGGGAAAGCTCCCCGCTGTCGGATGAAGTGGTGGGGCAGATCCTTTCTAGCCTTTTCAAGAAGGAGGGCGGGGATAAACTTCCCCCGAAAGATGAAATTTTAATCGACCTGGGACTGCGCTGCATTAACGATTTTGTACGCGCCCTGGCGCCCCACCAGGAAACCGCCTACGCCGAATTTGCCGGAGGCGGGGGGGAAGTGGATAAAGGAATCCTGTTCGCCAAAAACGGGTTGTGGGATAAAGCGCAGCAAGTCTGGCAGCAGGTGGTGGAAAAAAACCCCGGCAATCACGCGGCCTGGTACAACCTGGGGCTGGCGTTGGAGGCGCAGGGAGCCTACCTGGAAGCGCAAGAGGCTTACGACCGAGCAGTATCCCTCAGCTCCAAAAAACTTTATATCAAAGGGCTGAAGCGCATCCGCGAGCGGCTGGAAGACGAGCGCCGGTTGAAAGAACAACTTCAAAAGCAAAACCAGGCGGAGCAGCAGCCCGCAGAAGAGGAGTTTTAATGGGAAAAATCGCCTTTCTGTTTCCCGGCCAGGGGTCCCAGGCGGTGGGGATGGGAAAAGACTTGTATGAACAATACCCGGAAACGAAGGCGCTCTTCGACCGGGCGGAAGATATCCTGGAATTTCCCCTGAGAAAGCTTTGCTTCGAGGGGCCGGAAGAGGAGCTGCGGCAAACCCGCTACACCCAACCGGCGATTTTCGTACACAGCATGGCTGCCGATGTCTTGCTGAAAAAGAAGGGAGTTCAACCCCGGGCCGCGGCCGGGCACAGCTTAGGGGAATATTCCGCGCTGGTAAGCGCGGGGGCGTTGAGTTTCGAGGACGGGCTGCGGCTGGTAAAAATTCGCGGGGAGCTGATGCAGCGCTCCGGTGAGAACAACCCCGGCACCATGGCCGCGATTGTGGGAATGGCTCCGGAACAGATCGAAGCGGTATGCCGGGAGGCCGCGGAAGCTGGAGTGGTGCAGCCGGCCAATTTCAATTCCCCGGGGCAGATCGTCATCTCCGGCAGCGTACCGGCGGTGCGCCGGGCCATGGAAATCGCCAAACAAAAGGGCACCCGCCTGGTAAAGGAGCTGGTGGTCAGCGGCGCGTTTCACTCTCCCTTGATGGGAGAGGCGCTGGCCGGGCTGGCGGAAGCGCTGAAGGAAGTCTCCATTAAACCCGCGGCCATACCGGTTTTCAGCAACGTGGAGGCGCAGCCGGCCAGCGGTCCGGCGGAGATCCGCCGGTTGCTGCAGCAGCAATTGCTCTCCCCGGTATTGTGGGAAAATATTCTGCGCAATATGATCGCTGACGGGTACGATCAATACTATGAAGTGGGCCCGGGCAAGGTTTTGCAAGGGCTGCTGAAGCGCACCGACGCGAATTATCCCTGCCAGGCGGTGGGGACGGCGGAGGAGCTGGAGGCGGCTTAGAGGGGAGAGGGGCAGGGGCAGGTGGCAAGTGGGCAGTCAATGTCGTTTAGTTGAGGGCATGGAGAATAAAATTTATTATTCTGAGTTCACCGTTCACCATTCACCATTGCTGTTATTTCGCAAGTTATGACAGCAGCTCGATAATGGAGAATGGAGAATGGTGAATGGAGAATGGTGTAAATGACATTGAGTGGGCAGTAGGCAGTAGGCTATATTTGCTGCTCCTGCAAAACTTCTATAGTGCCATTTGGCACTTTGAGTAAGTCCTTCTACCCGTTGCTAAGGGGCACAGATAAAATAACTTCCCGATTTCGAGGATTTGGCATGGTTTTATGCCACCCCTATCGGGGTTCTGAAAAATTAGTATCATTTATTCTATAAACATGCCACCCCTGCCGGGGTTAATAAACCTTAAAACCGCGTAGCGGTGAAATGTTTATAGAAAATGGAGTCTTCCTCTCGTTAAAAACCACGTAGTGGTGATATGTTGAGTAAAAACAAAAATGATGCCAAAAATCTCAAATCAGGAAATAATTAGATCAGCAACCCTAAACTCTGTTTGCAACGGGCTAACGGACGAAACTCAGTTTCGTCTGTTATTGTGCGCCAAAACAGAGTTTTGGAGCGAGTTCGATCTGAACAGTTCCCGGAATACAACCGAGGTGACAAATGGCACTATCTGAAGTTTTGCACCCCAGCTGTTGCTGCCACCGCCTACTGCTTACTTGCCTACGGTCTGCTGACAAAAACGCCATAAAGGAGCAAGAAAAACGATGCAACTGAAAGACAAGGTCGCCATTGTTACCGGTTCCACCAGGGGAATCGGAAAGGAGATCGCCCTGGAATTTGCCCGGCGGGGCGCTAAGGTGGTGGTTTCCGGGCGGAACGCGGAACGCGCGGAAGCGGTCTGCGCGGAGATCAAGACCCCGGGGGGAAGCGCCATTGCGGTGGCGGGCGACGTTTCCCGCATGGCCGACGCGCAGCAACTGATCGAGCGCGCCATCGAGCAGTTCGGGCAGATCGACGTGCTGGTGAACAACGCCGGCATTACCCGCGATAACCTGCTGATACGCATGAAGGAGGAAGAGTGGGATGAGGTGCTGGCCATAAATCTGAAGGGCGCGTTCAATTGCATCAAAAGCGTTACCCGGCAGATGATGAAACAGCGCAGCGGGCGGATCATCAACATTACCTCGGTGGTGGGGCAGATAGGCAACGCCGGGCAGGCCAATTATGCGGCTTCCAAAGCGGGGATCATCGGGCTGACCAAATCCGTGGCCCGGGAACTGGCCTCGCGCAATATTACTTGCAACGCGGTGGCCCCGGGATTCATCGAAACCGACATGACCGGGGCGCTGGATGAGAAGGTGCGGGAGAGTTTGCAAGCGCAAATTCCCCTGGGTCGGCTGGGGAGCGTCTCGGACGTGGCCCGGGCGGCGGCCTTCTTAGCCGGCGACGAGGCCGCGTACATCACCGGCCAGGTGATCAACGTGGACGGCGGGATGGTGATGGGGGGGTAGAAAGTGAAACGCTTGCCATGAGATAGTCGAGGGGGCGGAGGGTTGAAGAGTCGGGGGGTCGAGGGTCGGAGAGTTGAAGAGTTGAAGAGTCGAAGAGTGGGGGAGTTGAAGGGTTGAAGAGTCGAAGAGTCGAAGAGTCGGGGAGTCGAAGAGTCGAAGGGGCGGGGGGGACCGGCTTTTTATCAATTGGCAATTGACAATTAAATTTTTTGCTATTTAATTTAGGCGCGTTCTTGTGCAAGATGATAGATGATGTAAGTAAACTAAACTGTATGAGGAGAAGCTATGGCTTTAGAAGAAAAAGTAAAGGAAATTATCGTAGAGAAATTAGGCGTTGCCGCGGATAAGGTGAAAGAAGACGCTCATTTTATCGAAGACTTAGGCGCAGATTCCCTGGATACCGTGGAACTGGTGATGGCGTTCGAAGAAGAATTCGGAGTTGAAATTCCCGACGAAGACGCGCAGGAAATCACCACCGTGAAGGCGGCGATCAATTATCTCCGCAAAAAAATGGATCAAGCTGACTAAGGAGCGATAAAAAAAATTTGTTAAATCGGGCCAGAACTGTCATTCCGGCTGTCGTGAAACGGAATGCCGAAAACTCCACGGAAGATTCCGGTATTTTCTCCCGGCCCATCGGGGAGAAAAACCGGAATGACATCTGAACAATAGTATTTTAACAAATTATTCTTTAACTGATCCTAAGCAACGAGATCATCCCCAAGCTAATGCTGCCCCGGCGGTTGTCGTTTTCCCGGGTTCGGGGAACTGGTACAGGCAATGGCAGGGCGCTGGCGCAGGGCGGCAAAATTACCCGGCGGCGGGCCTGCTAAGAAGCCGTTTTAAAAATTTGAATTTATGCCACCCCCGTAAGGGGCTCCTTATGGAGGAAGCCACCAAAACGCCAAGTTTCACTAAGGAATTTGTAACTATCTTGACAATGTTAAATTTCCAAAGATTTAGACAAGATGAACAGGATTGACTGGATTTTGGTCAAAAAAATGATCAGAAATATTTTAAATAATCCGGTTTTGTCCTGTTAATCCTGTCAAAAAGTCTAATTTAACATTGTCAAGCTATTCAGCCACCAATGAACACGGATGAACATAAATATGGGCTCTAAACCGCCAGGCTATTGATAGCTTAAGTGCAGTTAATGGAAATCCATCCTTTCGAAGTAAATCATCTTTTCCGGGGAAAGATGATTTACCAATGCCAATATGATGGAAAGCCTTTCGTGAGCATTCGTGGAAATTCGTGGCTGAATAGTAACAGGAATTTATTGTTTCTTTGTGATTTCTTCGCGTCTTTGGGACTTAGTGACAACTTTTTAAAACAGCCTCTAAGGGGCAATCGCCCCGGGGCAAGCCGCGGCGGATCGCCCGGCTCTTTCGGCAGATCGAAAAATACCCCCGGGAGCGGGTATTTTACAGAGGCCCGGGGCGCCATAATCGCTTTGGGAGCGGGTCTCCCCTCTTGAATAAAAGGAAGGAATTTTCGTATGCATAGACGTGTTGTGGTTACCGGTATGGGGGCGATGACCGCTATCGGCAACTCCGTGAAAGCGTTTTGGGAGGGATTGCTGCAAGGGAAGAACGGGGTAGGAACGATCACCCATTTCGATCCTGCCCAGTTCAGCACCCGTTTTGCGGCGGAGGTGAAGAATTTTTCCTTCGATGGAATTTTAGACGTTCGGGAGTCGAACCGGATGGACCGTTATACCCAGATGGCCATGGTCGCCGCCCACGAAGCGCTCCGGGATTCCGGGATGGATTTGGAAAAGATCGATCACGATATGGCCGGGGTGGTGGTCGGCTCCGGCATCGGCGGAATCCAGTCGTTCGAAACCGAACACAGTAAATATATCGAAAAGGGCCCCCGGCGGGTCAGCCCCTATTTTGTTCCGCAAATGATTTCGGATATCGCGGCGGGGCAGATTTCGATCCGCTACGGCCTCAAGGGGCCCAATTACGCCACGGTTTCCGCCTGCGCAACCGCCTCCCACGCCATCGGCGACGCGGTGCGGTTGATCAAGTACGGGGATGCGGACGTCATGGTCACCGGCGGCTCGGAAGCGCCCATCACCCCGATGGGGCTGGCCGGTTTCTGCTCCATGAAAGCCCTTTCCAGCCGCAACGAGGAGCCCGGGAAAGCCAGCCGCCCTTTTGACCGGGAGCGCGACGGGTTCGTGATGGGAGAAGGCGCGGGCATTTTAGTGTTGGAAGAGTTAGAGCACGCCCGCAAAAGAGGGGCGAACATCTACGCCGAGATTCGCGGGGTCGGTTTTACCGCCGACGCCCACCACGTGACCGCTCCCGCACCCGGCGGGGAAGGGGCGGTGCGCGCCATGCGCCGCAGCGTGGAAGACGGCAAGTTGAACCTAAATGAAGTGGATTATATTAACGCGCACGGCACTTCCACTCCTTATAATGATAAGAATGAAACCGCGGCCATCAAGGCGCTCTTCGGAGATCACGCCTATAAAATGAATATCAGTTCTACCAAATCCATGATCGGGCACTTGCTGGGGGCCGCCGGGGCGGTGGAGTTGATCGTTTCGGTGCTGTCGATAAAGCACAATATCATTCCCCCGACGATCAACTATGAATTTCCCGACCCGGAATGCGATTTGAATTATACCCCGAACGTCCCCCAGGAGCGGGGGGTAAGAAACGCGATTTCCAACACCTTCGGGTTTGGCGGGCATAACGCGTGTATTTTAGTCAGCAAATTTGAATGATTCAGGGGTGAGTTGAATCCGCTCAAGAAATATCTCCGAAAGATTTTTTCTTTCAGGCGTTCGGACACGAGCAGCCCACCGGCGGTTCTCCCCGGGGAAATGCCCCCGGGCGAATCCCGGGCAGTGGATGATTTTCAGAATCAGTACAAACTTCTTTTCGCCAACCGCTCCCTCATTGCCACTGCTTTAAAGCACCGCTCCTTTCTAAACATTTCCAACGAAGCGCGCATCCTCTCCAACGAACGCCTGGAATTCTTAGGAGACGCGGTTTTGGACCTGGTGGTCACCGATTTTCTGTACCGGAAATTTCCCAATAAAACCGAGGGCCAGCTCTCCAAGGTAAAATCCATCCTGGTGAGCAAGCCGGTTTTGGGAGACGTCGCCGCCAATATGTCGTTGGGCGACAAGGTGTTGATGAATCGCGGGGAAGAGAAGACCGGGGGGCGGCAGCGCAAATCCATCCTGGCGGATGCGTTCGAGGCGATCATCGGGGCGATTTACCTGGACCTGGGGTTGGAAGAGGCGGACAGATTCATTCACAAATATTTGCTGGCGGACTATAAGAAGATTCTGCGCAAAGGGCTTTATAAGAATTACAAGAGCGTTTTGCTGGAATATGGGCAGAGCATCGGGGGGGGAGCGCCGGAATACCGGGTGGTAAAAGAGCTGGGGCCGGACCACGCCAAGGAATTTTTAGTAGAAGCCTGGATCGGCAAAGAAAAATTAGGAGAAGGAAAAGGAAAGAGCAAAAAGGTCGCGGAGCAGGAAGCAGCCAAGCAGGCGGTGAAGCGGTTGGATTTGGAGGAAAAGAGTTAAGCGCGAAACTATCAGGCTTCCCGGTAGTGGGTAACTTTTTGTTACTATTCAGCCACGAATTTCCACGAATGCACACGAAAGGCTTTGCATCATAATGGCATTGGGAATTCATCTTTTCCCGGAAAGGATGATTTACTCCGAAAGGATGGATTTCCATTAACTGCACTTAAGCTATCAATAGCCTGGCGGTTTAGAGCCCATATTTATGTTCATCCGTGTTCATTGGTGGCTGAATAGCTTGACAATGTTAAATTTCCAAAGATTTAGACAAGATGAACAGGATTGACTGGATTTTGGTCAAAAAAATGATCAAAAATATTTTAAATAATCCGGTTGTGTCCTGTTAATCCTTGCCTGCCCCGATTTGTCGGGGTCAAAAAGTCTAATTTAACATTGTCAAGATAGTTACGTTTTTTTAATACATGAGTTTACGCATTTACGACTCGTTCACCCCGACGGATCGGGGTGAACGCCGCTTATGAGGCTCTGCCTCAAGTTAGTAACACTACGAGATGCAGAGCATCGCAACGCTCGTTCCAACGGAGACCGTTGGAACGAGAAATATCAGAAAATTTATTGAACGGTGTATTAACATAGGTTTCTAAAATTGTATTGGATAGCCGGATGAGAATAACAGCCAATCTTATTCTGTTGTTAAGTTTTTTTTGCAGTTCTTTTTACCCGCAGACGCTGGACAGGGAGGAAAGAGGTACTAATTTACCCTCTTCCACGGGCATGTCCATGCCTTCTTTGGGAGGCCTGCCGTCACTCAGCGCGCCTAATTTAACGGTTTCGGTGAATGAAGAAGAATATATTGTAGATGCCGGCGACGTCTTTTTGATTAAGATAGACGTTCCGGGGCCGGCGGTCAGAATTCTTCCGACGACCGTCACTTCGGATGGATATTTGATGTTACAGGACGTGCCTTCACTAAAAGTAAGGGGGACGCTCTTAGCCGAGGTGAAGGAAAATATTTTAGCCCGGCTAAAACCAAAACATCCCGACGCGGAAATCGAAGTGTTTTTATACCAGGTTCATCCGATTAATGTTACCGTGATCGGCGCAGTACAAAATAGTTCAAAACAGCGATTACTCTCGACCTCACGCGTATTTGACGCGGTTCAAAACGCGTTACGGCCGGATGAATTCGATCAGGCAACTTTAAAGGAATCGCGAACCGTTCAAGATGAGGACAGGCTCAGGGAAGAAGAAAATTATTCATTGAGGAGGGTCGAAATACTGAGAGAGGGGAAGAGATATGAATATGATCTTCTGCGGTTTAAACTTTTAGGCGATTTAAAGCAGAATCCTTACCTGTTAGATAATGACATTGTCAGCGTCCCCTTCAAAGGAGAAAACTCCCATTCCATCCTGGTAGATGGCGCAATCGGCCAGGGGATCGAGTTCGAATACCTGCCTTCGGATAAGCTTAGTGATGCGATTAGTTTTGCCGGTGGATTGCTGCCGGTGGCGGATTCCTCGAAAATCGAATTGTATCGTTTTGCGGAAGACCGGAAATCTCTCAAAAAGTTTATCGTGAGCATCCCCGGCGACCAGGATATGTCTCTAAATCCGGATGATCGTATCTACGTGAGACACAAGCCGGAATATCATGAAAAGCACGGGGTAGAGGTTCAGGGTGAGATAAAGTACCCCGGTTTTTATGCCATTGAAGAAGGCAAAACGAAGTTGTCGGAGATCATCCAGATATCCGGGGGGTTCACTGATAAAGCCTCGTTGGAGAACGCAAAGATCATTCGGCAAAAGATTCTATTAGAGGACAAAGAGTTGGAACGCCTGGGGAGAATGACGGTGGAGGAAATGACCAACCTGGAGAAGAGCTACTTCCGCTTGCGAAACCGGGAAGACATTCGGCTGGTGGCATGCGACTTCGAAAAACTGGTGATTGCCAGCGATTCATCCCAGGAGGTGCTTTTACGGGATGATGATTTGATCGTCATTCCTCAAAAAAATAAGGTCGTATTTGTTTCCGGGGGGGTCATATCGCCCGGCAATATCGTTTACGATGAGAACTGGACTTATAAACAATATATCGCAACCGCCGGAGATTTTAACAAACGGGCCAAACGCGGGAACGTCAAGATCATCAGAAGCAAAACCGGGGTATGGCTGGATGCCACGGAAAATATGAAGCTGGAAGAAGGGGACATCGTCTTTGTGCCGGAAAAAGAAGAAAGAGACTGGTGGGAGATATTCAAAGAATTTTTAACCGTAACGTCGCAGATAGCAGCGATTCTATTCATTATCGCTAACGTTGGTAAATAGAAAGCCATCAAAATCGCAACGATCTCTTTTACCCGGGGCAATTGATGAATTCGAATAATGGTTCGGAAACTTTTAAGTTATTGCTGTTCATTCTCAAGCATAAAAAGATAAATTCGCTCATCTTCGGATTCATCTTTGTGCTTTCTACGGTCGTGGTATTCTTTGTAATGGCCAAGCAGTACACTGCCGAAGTATCCATTCTGCCTTCCGCCGCCAATGCCGCCCAGGGATTGAGCGGCAAATTGGGCAGTTTGGCCAGTCTTGCGGGGGTTAACTTAGGCAGTTTTTCCGCTCGCAGCCAGGAGATGTATTCCGGCCTGATCTTCTCGCGGGATCTTCTGGAAAAGACCATCTTTCATAAATATACCTTTACGGAAGATGGAGCGCCTAAAGAAGCCAACCTGATCGAATTTTTTGAAATCGAAGGCGATTCCGAGGAGGTAAAAATCCAAAAAGCGCTCAAAATTTTGCGCGAAGACGCCATTGTGGTGAATATCGACCGCGATAACCAAATTCTCTACCTCCTGGTCACGCTAGATGATCCCGCGGTGGCTGCGCAGGTGGCCAACTACATGGTTGAGGTTCTGGATGAACTGGTGCTGACTGAAGTTCAAAAGGAGATTACCGACCAGTATAACTATTTGAACCGGCGAATCCGGGAAACCGGCGACAGCCTGGCCATTGCCGAGAAAGAGCTGCAGAGATTATTGGAAGCCACCAGCGACCCCACCCGGCCGGAATTTCAGGTGGCGCAGTTGCGCGCCCGCCGGAAAGTGGAGATTCAAACCGCGATTTACGTGGAAATGCGCAAGCAGATGGAATTGCTCTACCTGCAAAATTTTGTCAATTTAAGCCCGATTAAAGTATTAGACCCGGCTTACCCGCCCTACCGCAAGAGCCGGCCCAAGCGGCTGTTCGTTCTGATCACCTTTCTCGCCTTAGGCGGACTCTTGCAGATCGGCGCCAACTGGGCGATGTATCTCTACCGGCGCGGATTTACAGTAATTTCCACTGAACATTCGGACAGGGAACGTGTTGAGAATTAGAGCCTTATTCCGATCGCATGAAAACAAGCGGCTTTTTTACAATGTTCAAAACTTGTTCTTTTTTCAAGCCACCAATTATATTCTGCCACTCATCACCATTCCCTACATTGTAAGAGTCATCGGGCCGGAAAAATTTGGGATATTGAGTTTTGCGGAGGCGCTGAACCAATATTTCGTCATGATTACCGAATATGGATTCAATATTACCGGAACCCAGCAAATCTCCCTGGAAAGAGACCGGGCGGCCAGCAGGAATGCGATTTTTTCGTCGATTACGGCGGTTAAATTGCTCTTGATGGTTCTATGCGCCCTGGTTCTCATCTTACTGCTATTTTTTGTCGAGAGCTTGCGCCGCGACTGGGCGATTTACCTGCTCTATTTCAGCATGGTTCCCGCTAACGTTTTGCTCTCCTACTGGTTTTACTTAGGAATGGAAGAGATGCAATATTTGAACTACCCGAATTTGATCACAAAGTTAGGCTATACCGCGGGCATCTTTCTTTTCCTGCACCGGGAGGAGGATTTTTACCTGGTGCCCTTGTTTTATGGAGGTTTTATGGTTGTGGGGGGGATGGTCAGCGCGGCGGTTATCTTCAGGAAGTTCAAGATCAAATGGGAAAGGCCTTCCCGGCGCGATATTTTCGATTGCCTGAAAAAAGGCTGGTCGATCTTCATTTCCACCTTTGCGATCAATTTGTACCGCCGCTCCAACGTATTTCTTCTGGGCTTGTTTGCCTCGAAAGAGGCGGTGGGTTTTTACAGCGCGGGGGAAAAGATCGTGATTGTATTGCAATCGATATTCAACCCGGTTATTCAGGCGTTTTATCCGTTCATTTCCCGCAAAAAAAAGGTGTCGGCAAGGCAGAGTTTGAAATCGATCTTTTTTTTGATAAAATGGTTAGGCGGCGGGACCGCTATTCTGGCAATATCCATTGTTGTTTTCGCCAAACCGCTGACGCTGCTCGCCTTAGGCGATAAATTTCTACCTTCGGTGCGAGTTTTGCAGATTGCTGCTTTGGTCATATCATTGGGGGTGCTAAATTACGTGCTGGGGATTATTTTTATGACCAACTTCGATTTTGAGAAAGAGTTTTCCCGGCGGGTAATAGTTACGGGATTACTCAACATTATAATATGCAGTGTGCTGAGTTATTTTTCCCGGGAAATTGGCGCAGCCATTGCGTTTGTTTTTGCAGAATTCTTTTTGTTAATCCTTCTGAGCATTTTTATTGCTCGAAGACAAAGCCTGTGGAGGCCGGTGGATGGCCAGTAGTCAACCTCATGTCAGCATCGTTATTCTGAACTGGAACGGCTGGCGGGATACGATTGAGTGCCTGGAGAGCGTTTTGAAGAGCGATTATGAGAATTATCATATTTTATTGGTTGACAATTGTTCCACAGATGATTCGGTAGGAAAAATTCGGGAATGGGCGTTGCAGGGAAATGGCGATCCGATTGAGACTGATTTCCCCCAGTTTGTTTATCCGCCTGTATCCAAGCCGCTGCGAATTTGGGAGTTAACTCTCAATAATGGCGCCCATCTGGATGAGGTCGTTCAGCAGGAACTACCCAGTGAAATACCTGCCGGTTCAATCATACTAATTCGCAATCATGAAAATGCAGGCTTTGCGGCAGGCAATAATTTAGCTTTTCAGATTGCCGATATTTTATTCAAGAGCCAGTATCTTTTTTTATTGAATAACGATACGGTCATCGAGCCTCGCGCCATTTCGGAATTGGTTAGCTATTTGGATCAGTATCCGGAATTCGGCGCGGTAACCTCCGCGATCTACTATTATGCGAACCCCGGGGAAATACACAACGTAGGCGGCCAGCTAAGACCCTGGGCCTCGTGCAGCTACTTTACCACCCCGCCGGGCCGCCAAAAACGCCGGATTACCTTTGTGACCGGCTGCGCCTTAATGGTTCCAAAATCCACTTTTGATAGAGTAGGGGAGCTTTCCGAAAAATTTTTCTTTGGAGAGGAAGATTTTGAATTTTGCTGGCGCTTGCTTCAAAACAATATCCCGGTAACCTGTGTTTTGAGCAGTAAGGTATATCATAAAGTGAGCGTGGCTGCCGATGCGATGTACCAGAAAAAGGACCTGCCCAAAAAGCTGATCTATATCTTTTCGCGAGTGGTGGATATGAAGGATTATTACCCGTACCCGGTGTGGCTGTTCTGGCGATACGGCCTGCTGGTTTACACGTTCTTCTGGCTGACTATAAAATACAAAGTGCGTTTAAGAGATGCGCTCAGGTTTGTTCGCTATATACGCCATTATACCCGCGTTTTTAGCGACCTGAGCAAAAAAAACCTGGAAACCATACTTCGTGAAGTTTCATTATGACAAACCTGCTTTCCAGTTGGGTATTATTTTTTTCAGTGCTGGGGCTGACAGCGGTTGAAAAAAAATACTCAAAAAATCTTTTTACCCCCTTTATGGTTACAGCCTGGCCGTATGCTATCATTAGTGTATTGGTCAACCTGTTTGCGGTACAATTAGATTTCCTGCCGGTAACTGCCCGGGTAAATTTCTTTGTTTTGTTGAATCTTTCTCTTATTTGGCTCATTGGGATGATGATGTATCAAAGCTATGGCATTCCCCGGGAGAAAACCGATTTTGCAGCCATTTTTAGCAGATATAGAGAATTCAGGTATTTTCTTCTGTCCCTTTCGTGGATTGTAATCCTGGCGGTTACTTATAAAGTATTTTCAATTCTTCGGAAAGAGGGCTTACTCTATGTGAGCACCGGAGAATTTGAAGATAAGATGGTCTCTGGCTTGACGGCGCATTTAGGCCAGGTGGGAGCCATTGTATTAGTGCTATACGTTTTATCTTTGTGGAATTTTAGAAAAACTTATTTCGACTATCTCACCATGCTTAGTCTGGGAATAACCATTACGGCGATGATGGTAAAGTATCCTATTGTGTGGACGGTTCTGACGATATTCTTCATTAAAAATTTAAATTCTTCGGTCAAACTGCAAGTTAGAAAACTGTTTTACATTGCAGGGTTTATCATTTTAATATTCGTGGTGAATTTTCTGATCTTATATACTGCCTGGAGCGATTTTGGCCTTACCAGTGCTGCAATGTGGAAACGAATATGGGGGTGGTTCATTAATTATTTATGTTCCGGGCCTATTATGCTCGACAAATGGATAGATTACGCCCATAGCAAGCCCTGGTGGTCGCTGTTTGTAGTTCCCATTAATTTTACAAACGTTATTATCGGTGATCCTGAACGGCTGAACGCGGTTAAGTTCGTGAGTCCAGGTTTCCTCTCCGTGGCTCCGGGCTTCAAATCTAATGTGGGTACAAGTTTCGGCGTGTACTATATGATCGGGGGATTTTGGTTCACCATCCTCACTACCGTCATTATTGGCTTGTTATCGTATTATTTTTATTTAAAAAGTTTCCGGTCTTCAAATCCCATCGTTGCTTATCTTGCCGCGGTTTTTCTGATCATGGGGATTCTCAGCTTTTTCGTTCAATATTTTACGCTTCTAACGCCTTATTATTTACTGGTTCTTTTTTCCCTCTTCGTAGGAATGTTCGAGATCATATTGGCATTCAAACGCAGTTGAGACAATATTGGGCAATTTCTCTGGCAGAGGTAGTTTTTATATCTTTAACTGAACTTCTTTGAATCATTTGAACATGAAGATTTTACAAATTATTAACGAACTAAGACCCGCCGGCGCAGAGAGAATTGTCCTGGAGTTATCCCTCGGCCTCCTGGAAAAAGGCCATCAGACGGCGGTTATTTCCTTATTTCCTTTACCGGAAAAGTCAAACATTATCGATGAACTGCGAAAATACCAAATCC
>WYBG01000259.1 GCA_011526015.1 Deltaproteobacteria bacterium
CCAGCGCGGGAATGTCCGTTTTGCGCTCCCGCAGCGGGGGCAGCTTGATGGGAATAACGCTGAGGCGGTAAAACAGGTCTTCCCGGAACGCCCCTTCCATTACCAGCTTGCTTAGATTGCGGTGAGTAGCGCAGATGATGCGCACGTCCACCCGGATGGTCTCTTCCCCGCCCACCCGTTCCAACTCTTGCTCTTGCAGCACCCGCAGCAGCTTCACCTGCATGGCCGGGGAGACGTCGCCGATCTCATCTAAAAACAGGGTTCCCCCGTCGGCCAGCTCGAAGCGCCCTTTTTTGCGCCGGATCGCCCCGGTAAAGGCCCCTTTTTCGTGCCCGAACAGTTCGCTTTCCAACAGATTTTCATTCAGCGCCCCGCAATTGATCTTAATGAAGGGCTGGCGCGACCGGGGGCTTTGCTTGTGAATCGCGCGGGCGATCAACTCCTTGCCGGTGCCGCTCTCCCCCTCGATGAGGATGGTGCTGTTTTCCGGCGCGACCCGCTGCACCAGGGCAAACACCTGCTGCATGGGCGCGGAGGTTCCGATAATGTCTTCGAACAATTCTTCCTGCAACAACTGCTTTTCCGCCAGCAGTTGATCCAGCGCCCGGCGCTGGCGGATTTTCTCCCAGGCTTTTTTCACCCGCACCCGCAGCTCCTCCGGGGAAAACGGTTTGGTGAGGAAATCCGCCGCGCCCAGCTGCATGGCGCTCACCGCGGTCTCCACGGTGCCGAAGGCGGAGACCATGATCACCTCCGTGGCCGGCTGGATTTCCTTGATCTTTTTGAGCAGCGCGATGCCGTCCAGCGGCTCCATTTTCAGGTCCGCGATGGCCAGGGGAAGGGGCCGGCGGGCAAAGAATTCCAGGGCCGCGGTGGCGTTATCGAACTCGAAGACTTCGTACCCTTCCCGGCGCAGGCTCTCCGCCATGCCGAGGCGCATGGTGGGGTTGTCTTCCACGATGATGATTTTAGCGGTAGCTTCCATTTAACGCAGCAGCAGCATTTTTCGAGTTTCTATAAAATCACCGGCTTTCAAGCGATACAAATATACCCCGCTGGGCAGTCCCGCAGCGTTCCATTGAACCTGGTAAGCACCCGCGGGCAACTCTCGCTGCAAAAGCGTTTCGATCTGCCTGCCGGCGAGGTCATAAATCGACAATTCCACAAATCCAAAATCCGCAGTCCGAAATCCGATATTAGTAGAGGGGTTGAACGGATTAGGATAATTCTGTTCCAATACAAAAGACGCCGGCAATTCCCTGGGCAGGTCGTCATTGATTTTTGTAGCCACGAAGTCGGCGAGGATGTTGGGGAGGATAATAACCATCGGCGTCCAGGAGTTGCCATGATCGCTGGAGCGAAACGCCCCGCCTTCGGTTACTGCAAAAAGATGGTCGTCAGGAGCAATACACAGGTAGCGAATAACCGTATTGGTCAAGCCGCTATTGGCCGCTTCCCAGTTTTCGCCGTTATCGAAGGAGCGGAATATCCCCCCGGCGGTTCCGGCAAAGATAAGCCCGTTGGAATTTATCCCCAGTATTCTTACATCTAAATTAGTCAGGCCGGTATTGATTTGCGCCCAACTGTTTCCATGATCTATAGAGCGGTGAATTCCCGCAGCGGTTCCGGCAAAAATGGATTCCGGTATGGGCATTTGGCCGCGCAGGGCAATCGCCTTGACCGGGGTATTCCAGAGACCGATATGCTGCCAGTTCGCTCCGTTGTTCGTGGAGCGGTAAACGCCATAGCGGGTGCCGGCCACGAAATGATTCTCGGGATTGATTACCAGCGCCCCAACCGAGGTATTGGGATCGAAAACTTGTTGCCAGTTTGTTCCGTTATCGGTCGAACGATAGATGCCATAATTAAAATGAAAAAAAGCGATTAAATTCACCCCCACAAAGATATGGCCGCTTGAATCAACCGCCATGCACTGAACGTCGGTCAACCCAAATCCGCTTCCGTCGATATACGTCCAGGTTTCCCCGTGATCGGTTGAGCGGTAAACCCCATAATATTGGGTTCCGGCGAGGATATTGCCGTTCGCATCGACCAAAAATGAAACCACCCGCTTTCCCCCGATTCCGCTAAATACCCAGGTGTTTCCGTTATCGGTAGAACGGAATACGCCCCCGCCGTACGTACCCACCAGCAGCGCCCCGTTCGCTGCCACCGCAATAGACAAGACCTGCCCGTCCAGGGGACCGTTGGTGGATTCCCAAAAATCCTGCGCCTTCCCAGAACCTGCTAATAAAAGGATGCTAAGAACCGGCCAAAAGATGTGCTGTTTCATAACGCCGCCTCCTAAACGTTTGATATTTACCCCCTAATTTACAGATTTCCGGATGGTAAAGGTAGAACCTTTTCCGGCTTTGTCTTCTAAGCAGATTTCCGCCCCGTTCTCCCAGCAGAGCTTTTTGCAAATCGCCAGCCCCAGCCCGGCGCCGTTGCTGCGGGTGGTGAAAAAGGGCTCGAAGACGCTCTCCCGGTGCCCCGGCGGGATGCCGGGGCCGTCATCGCTGACCGCCATCAGGGTTCGCGGCCCGTTTTGCCAGGCGGAAATGGCAATGCTTCCGCCCTCGCCCAGCGCTTCGATGCTGTTACTGACCAGGTTGATCAAAATCTGGCGCAGGTGCTGGCGGTCGAAGTGAATTTGCGCATCCTCCCCGCTGTAGGAAAGCGAAAGCTTCTTTTCTTGCAGCCCGGCGCGGCAAAAGGAGCGCACTTCCTCCACCATCTCTTGCACGGCGATCCACTCCGGCTGCGCCGCCGCCGGGCGGCTGAAATTCAAATACGCGGTGATCAGCGCCTTTAGCCCGCCGATTTCCTGCTGGATTTTTTCCAGGTACTCCGTTCCCGGCCATCCGGGATGCCGCTGCAAATCCTCCTTCACCAGCCCGGCCAGCAGCTCGATGCCGCCTAAGGGATTGCGGATTTCGTGGGCGATCTGCGCCAGCAGCATCTCCTTTTCCCGGTGATGCTGCGCCAGGCCGGCGCGCATCTTGTCCAGCGCGTTTGCCAGGATGGCCAGCTCCCCGCGGATGCCCTGCGGCAGCGCGGCGGAAAAATTTCCCTTGCCCAACAATTGGCTGAACTGCACCAGCCGCTCCACCGGCCGGGCAATGGCGCGCGCCAGCAGCCAGCCGCAGAGAATCGTAACCAGCAGCCCGGCGATGCCGATCCCCCAAAAAGTTCGCGAAAGCGCCTCGACTTTGGCCAGCCGGGCGGCGCTCTCCTGAATGCCTAACCAGTGGGCATCGTCTAAGCGGTAAAATCCCCACAAATACCACTCTCCGTCGCCGCCTTTGAAGGGCAGCGAGGCGGCCGATTCCCCCGCTTGCAGCCCATGAATCTCGCTGCGGTTGAGCCGCAGCCGCGGATCGCTGCCTCCCGCGGCAGTCCCGGAAGCTGATTGAACCAGAATTTCAAAATCCCGGTTGAAAATAAAAGCGTCGGCCAGCAGGATGCTCTTTGCCCGGGTTTTCAAGGTCTCCGAATAATAGGCTGCCGCCAGGCTGTCCCCCCCGCCGCTCTCCAGGAAGGGGAGGTATTTGGGATTCAGCTCCCCGGCAATCAACCGCGCTAAACGGCTGGTCTGGTCGGAAAGCTGGTCCAAATAGATTTCCCGCACCGAGTAGTAACCGACCCGGGACATGATCAATACCAGCACGGCCATCAACACGCTGAAGGTGAGAATGATTTTAGTTTTGAGCGACACAGTTTTCCGGCGCTGTTATGGATACAGAATTTCCAGGCTGCAAAGGTCATAGTAAGTTTTGCCGATAGACCATTGAGATACTCCCCCGGAAAGAGTAATCACCAGCTTATCACTCGTTTTAGTGGTGATAGTATCCAACATGGCATATTCCCTCCAGGTAGAATCAGCGGGATAGATAACTTCCCGAAGAAACAGGATCAGCGTATCCGACCTTTGAATTCCCAGGTAAGCGGCCCCGGCGATTTGCTCGCTCTTTCCCCACCAGGAAAGGCGGTAGCGGTGGGTGCCTGCTGGCGCTGCAACGGCAGTGCGCACAAAAGCAGGGGGCGCCCAATCCACGGCAATAGCTACTGAATAGGAACCGCCGCCGGGAGGAACGTCCGGGGAAAAGCGCACCCGGGAAGTATCCTCAACGTTCCAATATTCCAGCGAGGGGGTTCCGTTGCTCTCGAAAGAAGGATTCAGCAGCAGATTTCCCGAAGATTCCTCTCCATTTTCAATACTGCCGCTGCCGGACTCTTTGCAGCCGGGCGCGGCGACGGCAAGGAACAAAATGATCAGGCCGGGGATAAGTTTGCTTTGTTCCATGGCTCTGCTCCTTTTACCCTTAAAGGATGTTTGAAAATTAAGTTCAGTACCCCAAATCGTTCAAATGGCACACGGATAACACGGATGACGCAGCTTGCCCCTTCGGGGGATTTACACAGATTTTTTTAGCAATATTCTTCAATTTATCCGCGAATATCTGTGTCATCCGCGTCATCCGTGTTCTATTTTTTAGCAGTAATTTGAAGGCGCTCACCTCGAACCCGAAGCTGAGGCGCCCTTCGAACACCTCATCGTCATCAGAGTCAAAAATACCGCACCCCAAAGCAGAAAGGATTACGATTAACGTAATGTTTCCCAACGTCTTCATGGCTGAATCCTTTCCTGAAAGGAAATTTGTAGCATTTTGAGCCGCCATACAAATGAAAAAACGTAAAGGCAGAGACCTCAAAGGTTTTTAAAACCTTTGAGGTCTTTACACATTAGACTTTATAGGAAATACTTTTTTGACAGGAGGAACAGGATTGACCGGATATGAAAATATTGATTTTCCGACATTTTTATCCTGTTTCATCCTGTAGGTAAGTGTGCGCTTAAACGTGGTCGGAGACAAAGTCCGCGAAGCCTCGTTCCCAAAGTCTCTTTGGGAACGTAATTGCACGCGAAACTCCAGTTTCGCGTGCAAGTTCTGCGCTTTTTGTGGCCGGAAACAGAGTTTCCACGATTATTGCGTTCCAAAACAGGAGTTTTGGAACGAGTTGGTTGCTGAGTTTTGCGC
>WYBG01000260.1 GCA_011526015.1 Deltaproteobacteria bacterium
CGGTAGTGCTAGTTGATTTAAACCGCGAAAGTACGCGAATAAACGCAAATGACTATGGGATCGAGACCAGCCTAAATTAGCGTCCATTCGCGTCCATTCGCGGTTAGACCGAGTGCCCGTTATTAGAACTAGCACTACAGGTCATGTAATGTTGGGGAACGGTGGGTGCATGACAAATTGCACTGAATTGACCGGTTTATTCAACACGCTGAAGCGTGGCAATCTGTAATTATTGCGCTTCAGATTGCCTCACTTCAGTGAGCAGCGCTCCAAAAATATGCAATTTGACATGCGCGTGGGAACGGTTCGCTCATCCGGACCTTACATGATCGTTTACCAATATCCAATTGTTAACCAAACGGAGGAGACAGCTATGGGATTTGTGAAAGAGTTCAAAGAGTTTGCCGTCAAGGGCAACATGATCGACATGGCGGTGGGGATTATCATCGGCGCAGCTTTCGGCAAGATCGTCGCTTCTTTGGTGGGCGACGTACTCATGCCGCCGTTGGGGTTGTTAGTCGGTAGCGTCAATTTTACCGATTTAGCGATGACCCTGAGAGATGCGGTCGGCGATCAGCCCGCGGTGGTATTAAAATACGGCGCGTTCATCCAGACGATTTTCGACTTCATCATCGTAGCCTTTGCCATCTTTATGATGGTAAAGTGGATCAACAAACTCAAACGGAAAGAAGAAGAAGCGCCCGCAGCCCCGCCGGCCCCGCCCGTACAGGAAGTGCTGCTGCGCGAAATCCGCGATTTGCTAAAGCAGCGCTGAGTGATACTGCACACGGGCAGAAACTGAGTTCTTGACTGTCGAATATCGAACCGGGAATGCTGCATTCCGAAATTCGATATTCGACAGTCGC
Organism: Deltaproteobacteria bacterium; assembly: GCA_011526015.1. GTDB lineage: Bacteria > Calditrichota > Calditrichia > RBG-13-44-9 > J075 > JABWBP01. The sequence continues at coordinate 867 of WYBG01000260.1, forward strand.
TGTTCGATATTCACAATTCAAAGGGAAGAACATGGAACGCCGCCGTTTAGTGGGCAGACGATACGAAGATTACCTGCGCAATAACATAGTGATCGAATTGACGCCCGATGAGGTCGTATGGCGCACGGTTCTATGCGATCCTCGCTACAATCCCCTTATGGACCGGCGCAAAACCGTACGCCGCAAAGACGATTTACCCCCGGAAAAGCCTTTTATGCTCTTAAAACCGGAGTGCAGCTTTACTTTTATGGAAGACTTCATGGAAGTGTGAAGGCATAGCGCATAGAGCATAGCATAGAGTAAAAAATGCTCCGCGCTTTACTCCCTGCGCTATCCCTCCCGTAGCCCGTAACGGCGGGCAATACTCTCCAACTCTTTGTTCAACCATATTAATTCATCTTTATTGCGACACCGTAAGGTAAGCTCGATAACGTTGCCGTCGCTGGCCCGGGTTACCCGGGGATCCTCAGCAATGTGGGCGGAATATTTGCCCATGAATTCTTCCAGCGCCGCGATCACTTTTTCCTGGTTTTGGGGAACCAGGGCGCACTCGAAAATTACCCGCGCGGTAAACGGCCCGGAAGGAATTTCAGCCGCATTCTTACCGAAGAGCTTCCCGATAAACCCCATGCCTGCCTGTCTTTTTAATCCGAAATTCACCGCCGTGCAACTTTTCTCATTCCTGTTTATCCCTCCAGGCGCGTTTTTCCGCTCCTACTTCCCACTTCTAACTCCTCCCTTTTCCTTTTTACTTTTTCCTTTTTACTTTTTCCTTTTTACCTCTTACCCCCTCCGCTACCGTCCCAGGTCGTTGTAATAAGTTTTTTCCGCAATTTCCGCCCAGCCCAGGATGGAAGCGCGAAACTCCCGGAAGGATTCGTACACTTTTTTGCTCATTGGATCCTGGGAGATCAGCTCCTCGATCACCTCAACGGAATACTGCCGGAAGGCGTTGAGAACGTCATCCGGGAATTTAAGAATCCGGGTGTTAAATTCCTGCCGGATTTTTTTCAAATAAAGGTTGTTTTGCGATTCAAATTCCGAGAGCATCCCCAGGTTGGAGCGATAAGCCGCAGCGCGGATAATCTCCTGCAAATCCTTCGGAAGCCCCTCAAAAGCGGGTTTATTGATGAATAATTCCAGAACCGTTCCCGGCTCGTGCCAGCCCGGGTAGTAATAATATTGGGCCACCCGCGGAAAACCCATCAAATAGTCGTGATAGGGGCCGATCCACTCCGTGGCGTCGATGACCCCCCGCTCCAGGTTGGTATAAATTTCTCCCCCGGCAGAGAGTACCGCGCTGCCCCCCGCCTTTTTGATGACTTTGCCCCCCAGCCCGGGAATGCGCATTTTTAACCCTTGAATGTCCGCTATCGAATGGATCGGGCGTTTGAACCATCCTCCCATCTGCACCCCGGTATTACCGCAGGGCATGGGCAGCAGGTTGAACGGGGCGTACAATTCTTCCCAGAGCGCCAATCCCCCGCCGAAAAGAATCCAGGCGTTTATCTGCTGGGCGTTCATCCCAAAGGGAACCGCAGAGAAGAATTGCGCCGCCGGCGCTTTTCCCGCCCAATAGTAGGAAGCGCCGTGCCCCATTTCCGCTACTCCCTGGCTAACCGCGTCGAACGCCTCCAGCGCCGGCGCCAATTCCCCGCCGCCATATACCCGGATTTTCAAGCGTCCCTGGGACATCTCCTCCACCCATTTGGCGAACAGTTCCGCGCCCTCTCCTAACACCGGAAAGCGCGGCGGCCAGGTGGTCACCATTTTCCACTCGTAGGTTTTCCCGGTCTGCACCGCCGGGGCGCCCCCGGTTTGCGATTGCTGCGAGCCGCACCCCAGGGCCAGTGAAGCGCCTCCCAGCACCGCTGCCGCAGATGCTTTTTTGAGAAATTCCCGGCGATTCAGAATTGCCACGATGCTCTCCTTGTTATCCTGTGGAGTCTGCCACAACTCAGCCAGAATGTTTAATCTAATGCGTAAAACGTATTGCGTATTCCGTATTGCGTATTTCGTATTGCGTAAGAAAAACGGAATACGAAATACGCAATACGAAACCATTACGTTTTACGCAATACGCATCACCCATAAAGTTTACCCGTCGGAAGGTTTTTGTGCAACGAAAATTATTTTTGGGAAAAGTTTGCGCCAATTCGGCGCATTTGCCGGAATTGGAGCAAATTTGCTTCCCGCCTCTCCCAAGGGGATGACTTTGCCATTGGTTCCCGGAGCGCCGATAATTACATTTACACGATGAAAACGGAAACCCTGTCGAGCGAGAATTTCCGGCCGTTTCGGGCAACCCTGCTCCGCTGGTATCGCCGCAACCGCCGTAAATTGCCCTGGCGGGAGACCCGGGACCCTTACCGGATCTGGGTTTCGGAAGTGATGCTGCAACAAACCCAGGTAAGCACGGTGATCCCTTACTTCCATGATTTTATGGAGAGATTTCCCACTATCGAGGCGCTGGCCGGGGCGGATTTACAGGCGGTGTTGAAAAGCTGGGAAGGGCTGGGTTATTATGCCCGGGCGCGCAATCTTCACAAGGCTGCGCAGGAGCTGGCAAAGGGGCGGGGAGGAGAAATTCCCGCTACTTACGCCGAATTCCGGAAGCTGCCCGGGGTGGGAGAATACATCGCTGCGGCGGTGCAGAGCATCGCTTTTGGGCAGCCCCGGGCCGCGGTGGATGGGAATGTGAAGCGGGTGCAGGCACGCCTGTTTCTCATAGATGCACTGGTGAATGATGCCGCGTCGGGGAAAATTTTTCGAGAAGCGGGGGACAGGCTCCTTGATCGCGGGCACCCCGGCGATTTCAACCAGGCGATGATGGAGTTAGGGGCGCTCATCTGCCGCCCCCAGAATCCGCTCTGCCCCCAATGCCCGGTGGGCAAATTTTGTGGCGCATTCGCCCGGGGCCGCCAGGAAGAGTTTCCCCGCCGAAAACCGAAGGAAACCGTCCCGGAGTACCACATTGCGATAGGCGTGGTGCGCAAAGAGGGCCGGGTTTTGATCACCAAACGCGCCGAAAAAGGATTGCTGGGGGGATTGTGGGAATTTCCCGGCGGAAAGATACGCCAGGGCGCTGAAACTGCGGCAGATGCCTGCCTGCGGGAGATCAAAGAAGAGGTGAATTTGGAAGTAAAGGTGGATGCCCAGCTTGCCCGGGTCAAACATGCTTACACCCATTTCAAGATCGTGATGGAAGTGTTCCTGTGCGATTATCTTTCCGGGGAAGTAGCCTTAAGCGGCCCGGTAGATTTCCGCTGGATTACCGCGGAAGAGATGGGAGACTACCCCTTTCCGAAGGGAAATCACAAGTTTTTGTCCCATTTAAATAAATCGCTGCGGGGGGACGAGTGAGTAAGGATTCAGGTGCTCGGGTGTTTTAGTGTTCGGGTTGCAAGACCCTGAAATTCGAAACCCAAAATTCAAAACTCGAAACGATAACCCCCAAACACCTAAAATTTGAACGATATTTAACGCTGACATTGGCTTTATGAAATTTCTTACCGAACTATGCCATCTGGAAGGCAAAAAAATCATCCTCGCCAGCCAGTCGCCCCGTCGGATCGAGATGCTGCACTCCCTGGGGCTGGAATTTGAAATTTTCCCTGCGCAGGTAGATGAAGATCCCGCCGCTTATCAGGATGAGATCGAATTCGCCCGCCTGATCGCCAAAAGCAAAGCCGACTGGGTGCATGATAAACGGCCGGAAACCGATTTGATCATTGCCGCTGACACCATCGTGGTGAAGGATGGTAATATCTTCGGCAAGCCTCGCGGCCATACCGAGGCGCGCACTATGCTGCAAGCCCTGGGCGGGGCAATCCACCAGGTGATTACCGCCATCTGCCTGCGCAGCGAGAAGGAGGAAATCATCGACCACGAAGTCACGGATGTGACTTTCGCGCCTCTTTCCCCGGAAGAGATCGAGCTATACCTCGCCTCCGGGGAGCCGTTCGACAAGGCCGGGGCGTACGGTATTCAAGGCCCGGCCGCGGTGTTTGTGAAAAAGATCGATGGATGCTATTTCAATGTGATGGGATTTCCGCTGGCGCGGTTTTACCGCCATTTGAAATCGCTGCGGTAACTTTTCAGCTGCAGAACCTTAAAGATCATTGAACCACGCGTTGGCTGCGGCGAGGAAGC
>WYBG01000261.1 GCA_011526015.1 Deltaproteobacteria bacterium
GAGATCGTGGCCGGGGCGGTGCTGGCCGGGGAGCTGTCTTTAGCGTCGGCGATTTCTTCGCTGGATTGGGTCTCCAGCCACGAGCAATACGGGCGGAACCGGTAGCGGGGCAGGAGGCAGGGGCAGGAGCAGGCGGCAGGAGCAGGTGGCAGGAGCAGGTGGCAGTAAATTAACAGTTCGCTATTCTATTTTCATCATTTAATGGGGAAAGCTAACGCGCTCTTACCCCTGCCTTCACCCCTGCTCCTGCTCCTCCCCCGGCGGCCGCCCGGTGAATTCATCCATGCTGCGGTTGATTCCGAATAAGTCGATCAGGGCGTCGAACATAAAGGTGGGCAGAATCCGGCAGGGATAGGACGCCAGCACGAACCAGGGCAGCACCAGGCGCTGGCGGTTGCGGCGCACCGCGTTGATGATCCGGTTGACGACGTACTCCGGTTTCATGATCGGCAGCAGCCGGGAAAAGCGGGTTTTTACCCCGGCAAACATGCCGGTGTCGATGTAATACGGGCAGACCAGGGTGGTGCGGACGTTTGATTTCTGGCGGCGCAGTTCCACACGCAAAGAATCGGTCAGGCCGACCGCGGCGTGTTTGCTGGCGCTGTAATCTGCCAGGCGGGGGGGGCCGACGATTCCCGCGGCGGACGAAATGGTAACGATGTGCCCGCTGTTGCGCCGCATCATGCCCGGCAGGAAAGCGCGGGTGGTCCAGAAGTGCGCCAGCACGTTGACCTGGAAGGTGCGCAGAATTTCCTCGTCGCTCGCTTCGGTAATGAATTTTCCGCTGACAACCCCGGCGTTATTAATGAGCACGTCGATGTGGCCGGCTTGTTGAAGCGTCTTCTCAGCCGCAGCATAAATCGCCGCGCGGTCTGCCAGGTTGCACACATCGACAAACGCCTTGATTCCCCGGCGCTGTAATTCTCCTTGCAATGAATCCAACCCCGCCCGGTCAATATCCCACAAAAAGAGGTTCCCGCCCAATTCGGCAATTCTCTCGGCCATCAACCGCCCGAGGCCCATCGCCGCCCCGGTGATCAGCACGTTCTTTTCTTTAAAATCCGTCATCTGCAATTCCTTGATTTAGCAATGTAACCATCCAACCATCATCATACCCCTTATTTCCGTTTCCGCAGCAGCAGGTACGCCGCGGCGCCGATGATCGCCGCTCCTGCCACTACTTTGGGCAGGGAAAGACCGCCTTTCGCCTGCACTCCCTTGGCAATTTTGGGCATTCGTGCTAAGCAGGCGGCGGCAGCGGTTTGTAATTGTGCAAACAGTTCCGGGTCCTTCCGCAGCTTTTCCGCCAACTCCCGTTTTTCCGCGAACATCTCTTCAGTAATGATTTCTCCGAAGCTTCGCAACTCGGCAATTTTGAACTGGTGCTTCTTGAACAGGCGGTAAATTTCCTTTACCCGCTCCATGGTGATATTGCGCCCCAGGGTATAATCCTCGAATCGCCCCTCCATGGCCAGCAGGGCAGTTTCCGCCAGGCAGGCGTAAGCAACTTTGGGCGGTAAGCCGATGTCGTAGCCGAAATCGATATCCCCGGGAATGAGCACCTCCCCGCTTTCGATCACCAGCACGTCCGGGCGCAGGACTGCTTCGGCTTTGTTGATGTCCGGCGGGCGGGCCACGTCGCAAATCACCGCGCCGGGCTTGCATTTGGAGATGTCGATCACCCGCTGCCCGAAAGCGGAGGTGGTGGTCACGATCAGGTCGCAGTCGCCTAAGTAATCGTCGGCGCGGGTGGCGATGGTAACCGTGGACCTGGGGGTATCTTTTCGGATGGTGCGCTTGAGGTCGATCAACCGCTCCGGCTCGATGGACACCAGTACCACGTCGTGAATGGCCTGCGCCAGCAGCCGGGAGCACACCGAACCGATGGAGCCGGTAGCCCCGACTACCATCACCCTCCCTTTGGTCAAATCCTTCGCGCCCATTTTGATCACCGCTTGCTTGGCCGCTTCCAGGGTGGCGGCGACGGTGAGGCTGTTTCCGCTGGTAATAGCCACGTCGCTTTCGTGCGCCACGGTGATGCCGGCGTCTCCCACCACGCTGGTAAAGGCGCCCAGGCCCATGATTCGCGCGCCTTTTCGTTCCGCCAGTCTGGCCGCGGCGTTCAAGCGGTTGTAGGTGAAACGCTCACCGTGCTGAATCATTTGCCGGGGAGTGGCGCCGAGGGTGATGAGATGCCCTTCGATGCGCTGCCCGGTGGCTGGCGATTGCCCCCCGGTAATGCGGGAGAGATACATGGGCGGCAGGTAGGCGGCAACGGCTTCCACCATTTCATCCGGCAGGTAGCGGGTCCAGCGGAAGGATGGATGCTGATGGATGAAATTTACGTTCAGGGGATGAATGACGAAGGCAAATTTGTTCACCCCGGCTTCCTCCGGCTGCAAGTAGCGGATGGCTGGCGACCATTCCATATCGGCCAGCAAATTCAGGTAAGTATCCTCGCTGAGCGGGGTGGTTTTGCGGGGACGCAGCGCCACCAGCACCGCTTCGATGACCGCGGCCGACCAGCTTCCCGGCCCATCGGCGCTATTCAGCGGGGGCATCAGGATGATGCTGATGGCGGCTCCCCGGCGACGCAGGTCAGCAAGGTCTTCTTCCGTGGCGTGCTCCACCACCACGGTTTTATTGCGTAATTTTTCCGGGCTGTAGAGGCGGATGGCCCCGACGTCCCCCGCTAAAATATCGGCCCAGTTGAACAGGTCGTCGGCGTGATTGGTGCGCGAATCGCCCGGTTGCGGAGCGATGCGCCGGAAAGGGGCGTCTTTGATGTGTTCCAAAGTGAGCTTTGCGGCGCGGTCGAGGGTGATGTTGCTGCCGATTCCCGGCAGCCCGGGCAATCCGAAATAGAGGATCGGGTCCGCGTAGCGGATCGCGGAGCCGCGCCGTTCCAGGGCCTGGGCCAGGCCGGTGTGGTTCAGGCCGGGAACCATCAGCACCCGTTTCTGGCTGAAAATGCCCGGCTGGGCGCGGTCGGCCAGGATCACCCCCCATCGTTCCAGCCCGGCGCGGATTTCCTTGCCGTCCACCGCCGGGGTCTTTTTCGCCGCGCCCGGCAGGGTAGCCCCGATGAGGTGGGGGCGTTTTTCATGGCCTAATTCCAGCCAGGCGGGCAGGCCCTCCAGGGCGATGGCGTTCACCTTACCATCGTATTGGGCGATCAATTCCCGGCAGTTTTCCACCTCTCCATTGCAGCCCAGGCGCCGGATTTCGATCTCCTGGCCCAGGAAAGAAACCGTTTCGCTATGATTTTTCTCGTTGATGTGAATAACCAGCACTTTTTTCATGGCGCGTCTCTCCCGCGTTTGTTTGAGTATAAAAAACAAAATACTCAAAAAGAATGAGCGGGATCAGGAGAGAACATGATTTTTGTCAGGTTTTTGGAAAGGGTTGGAGGGGGAGAATCACCAATGGAGATTCTCCGCACATACATTAACGCCCCCGGTCATCGGTCTGCCGGTGTAAAGTCGCGGGAGGTGGAAAAGAAAACTTTGCAGGGCGGGGAATAATCTTTATTCCATAGGGGTACCAAAAGCCTTTAATTCTTCGATTAACTCCGCCTTTGAAACATTCACTTTGGAAAAGATGGAGTAAATCGTGCGTAACTCTCTGTCATCCAATAAATTTTTAACATGCTGCTTAGTACTCTCCAATGACGGTTTGTTCAAAAATTTTTCGCAAACCAGTTTGGCGGTATATGCTAATATTTTCTGGCGGGTCTCTTCCTTTTCATAAGGTTTGCTTTCTTCAATTAGATCATAAGTCATTAAGAAGTAGTGCGCCGTAGATTCTAATTCCAAATTTCTACCGGTATTTTCATAAACAGCGGATAACTGTCCCAGGGTAAGGAAAGTATAAAAATGCCGATTTTCACTTTCCTTCAACCACTTGATGGCTTCCAGGACAATCGCTTCATCTAACTGCCTGATGCTCTCATAAAAGGCAGGTAAAAATTTTCGCCCCCGGTCTAATATTTTACAATAGACCATGCCTAAATACGCATAAGAGTGCAAAAGCTCCTGGGTGTCGCTAAGAAATCCTCTTTCTTTCAATTTTTCAGTCAATTCTACAGCAATTTTTTTGTATTCGTTGAACGCTTCGGGATTTTGCATCTTAAATTTAATTTCTGCCTTTAAAAGCATGCTTTTGTAATCAAATCCATGAAGTTGAGGATCTTTTGCGATAGCCAGCGCTACGGACTTCTCAGCTTCGAGCAAATTCCCTTGTATGTTATACTCAATCAACCCTCGATAGTAGTAGCAAAGGCTAAGTTGCTTCAACTGGTTATCATCCAAAAACGTATGCTTCTCTTTTTCTTGAATCAAGGTATCGAATTCCTCCCTGGCAGCATTGTAATTCCCAATAATATACTCATACACGGCTTTGAGAAAATAACAGTTGGAACTAAGCACCAGATCAAAGGTGGGAAGTTGGAAGCGGGTATTGTCGATCCGGTTGGAAATATCCATGAGGCGGGTAAAATGAAAGCCCTGGGAAACGGTGTTTCGATTAAATTGATTGATCAGGAGATCTGCCCTGGTATTTAAAAACGAAACCGTGTCGGTTAATTGTTTCTTGGTTTGTTCCTGCCGTTGTAACTGTGCTTGTTGTTGTTTCTGTAATTCTTTTTGTACCTCAACGACAAATTGCTGGCTGGCCGTCACTAATTCCAGCAAACCCTTTGCTAACATCCACCCTTCTTCCTCGCGCTTTTCGGATCTGTACTGGCGATAAATGAAGTATCCTGACACCAGGAGGAAGAACACGCCGATAAGTGTAAAGGTGAAGGTGAAATAATCGATCATCGCCTGGGTAGCGGTGAGGGTCACTTCCTGCTGGTTAGCGACAAAATCCAGCTTCTCCGCTAATTGCCGTACCGATAAATCCGGGGTGTTGCCTGTTTCGATTTCTTTGAGCTTGTGGTTCAGCGCTGCGGCTTCTCTTTCCAATTGGACAATCTGCTTTTGAATAAAAAAATGGTAAATAATAATCGCAGAAATTACGGTTATGGCCATGACCAGAGCAATAAGCACGCCTCTGACAGCATTTTGGGATTTTTCCCGCTCGCCATGGCCATCTTGTTTAGCAGATTTATTTTTTACCCGGATTTTGGCCGATTCTTCACTCATAATGAACCTCCATTTGAAACAGGGTGACCGGAAGATATTCTTTACTTTGGTTGCCTGTCTAAAACCTGCTCTTATTATCTACAATCTTCGCAGGCAATAAATTTTATAAGCGTTGAGGAGAATGTAAGAAGCAAAAGGAATTTCCACAATCAGGAAAATTTATAACCTTCAAATCAATGCAGGTTTGTGCCGCATCCCGGCCTGGATTTCCGCCTCCCGACAAAAATACTGTTTCCCATTCCCCAAAACCCTTGTATATTAAGCCGGGGTTAGCGAAATTAATCCCAAGTGAAGGTGCTCTAGAAACACCGTTTGGAATGTTGGATGGCTAAATGGCTAAAATGTTGGATAGCCTGATTCTCCAACCATGTAACCATCAATCCATTCATCCAATAATCCAATATTCAGTACCCCGGTAAACGCAGCAAATGGAGGCCGGCCATGAATCATTCTAAGCAGTTCGACTACGATTACATTATTATCGGCTCCGGGTTTGGCGGCTCAGTGTCGGCGCTGCGGCTCGCGGAAAAGGGTTACAAGGTGCTGGTGCTGGAAAAGGGCAAACGATTGGAAGCGAAGGATTTTCCCCGCAGTAACTGGCATCTCAAACGCTGGCTGTGGATGCCGTTTATGAAATTCCACGGGCTGTTCAAGATCACCTTTTTCCGCCACGTGGCCACCCTTTCCGGGGTGGGCGTGGGGGGCGGCTCTTTAGTGTACGCCAACACCCTGCCCATCCCCAAAAAAAGTTTTTTCACCGCCGATACCTGGGCGCACCTAGCCGATTGGGAACAAGAGTTGAAGCCGTTTTATCCCCTGGCCCTGAAAATGCTGGGAACAAACCGCAATCCCCGCTTAGAAACCGGAGACCTGGCCCTCCAAAAACTGGCGCGACAGATCGGCAAAGAGGAGCACTTCGAAACGACCAACGTGGCGGTGTTCTTCGGGGAACCGAACAAGACCGTTCCCGATCCCTATTTTAGCGGCGCCGGCCCGGAACGAACCGGCTGCAACTTCTGCGGCGGCTGCATGACCGGCTGCCGCTACGGAGCCAAAAACACCCTCGACAAGAACTATCTCTATTTTGCGGAAAAATTAGAGGCGGCCATCCAGCCGGAGTCGGAAGTGTACGACGTGTCGCCGTTGGACGGCAAAGACGGCTCCGAAGGATACCGGGTGCGGTGGAAGCGCTCTACCCGGTTTTTTAAGCAAA
>WYBG01000027.1 GCA_011526015.1 Deltaproteobacteria bacterium
AGTATTTCCGCGCTTTGTCATAGTTTTTAATATGATTGGCGTTAATGTAGCCCACCATAAAAAGCGCTTTGGAGGAGAAAAGGCCGCTGGGATAATCCTGGAGCACTTTGGCAAAATACTCCTCCGCTTTTCCCCAGTTTTGCTGATCCATATACTGGCTGGCTAAATCGAAATATTCTTTTTCGCTGGCTTTTTTGGAACAAGAAAGAGCGATCACCACAAGTAGAAATATCTGAACAATCAACAATTGGGTTTTCATAGACTCTCCGGTTGCTTGGTTTTACAAAACAGGCGGCATAATATATTCGGTGAGGTATATAAATGCAAGGCGAAATTGCGGAAAGGCAGGAGCAGGAGCGGGGAGTGCTCCGAAGGAGTGGCTTTGCCACAAAACTTCAGTTTTGCATGGGCCTCATACCGTTAACCGTAACATTGCCTTCCGCTCCCACCTACTGCCCCTGCCCCCTGCCACCTGCTCCTACGCCCTGCCCCTGCCACCTGCTCCTACGCCCTGCCCCTGCTCCTGCTCCTGCCCCTGCCACCTGCCGCCCCTGCCTTACCTTCTCCCCAAAATAGCTTTGGCGAGAATCTCAATGTCAAGCAGGATCGACTGGTTTTTCAGATAAAACAGGTGGTATTTCTCCATATCATCGGCGGTGAGAATTTTTTTCCGGTTGATCTGCACCAGACCGGTCATGCCGGGTTTATACCAGGAGCCGGTCTGCGATTGGGCGGTATCAGCGGGTTGAATCGGCGCGCCGACCAGGGATAAATTCCCCCGCAGCACTTCCCACAGGCGCAGCCAGTCGTTGAGCACCCCGGGGTGGTGGAGGGATTTGATCTGCCATATCGAAAGCGGCTCGCCCTTTTTCCCGAAAATCCGGAAACGCCGCGCTTGCGGCAAGCGCACTAAAAATACCGGCAGCATCACCGGCAGGGTGAAGAGCAGGGCGACAAAGGAGAGTATCACGTCAAAAATCCGCTTGGTCACCCGGTTAAAGGGCTTCCCGATGGCGTATTCGATCTCCAAGAACGGGTAATCATCCAGCCGTTCGATGGAGGATTTGCCGATCATCACTTCCAGGTTCGAGGGAGCGATTTTATACTCCAAGTGGGGCATACCCATCTCGCTCATGGTTTTGAGGATTTTTTCATAGCTGAGCATTTCCGAAGAGAAGATCACCTGGCGCACCCGGTGCATGGGGATCAGCTTATCCAGGTTTTCGATGCTGCCTAACACCGGTATGTGATAGGTTTCGAACTCCGCTTCCTCTTTGCCCACCGTTACCACTCCCAACAGATCGTAGCTCATATCTTTCATTTCGCGAATTTTGCGGAACAGGGTAACCGCCCCGGCGCCGTTCCCCACGATGATGGTCGGTTTGCTGAAAATATCCTTTCCCCAGGCGGATTTATCGCCGCGGTGGTAGCGTTTCAAAATTCCCCGCCAGAGGATCATCGCCAGGGGCGACAACAGCGCTGCAGCCAGCACTACAATGCGGGAAAACGCGAATTGCTTGAGAAAAAACGTCAGCGAGGCCAGCAGGGTAAAGGTGAGCACGTTGGCTTTGATAATTCCCTGGATGGAGAAGCGGTGGCGGGGGTACACTTCTAAGTAATAAGCGGTAATCCAAAAAATGAGCGAGGAAATCAGGTTGATCGCCGCCGGGTGCTCGATGTACTCCTCCCAGGAAAACCCGTCCTTCAATTCTAAGCGAATGAAAAAAGAGAACAAGATAACCCCGTTGAGGATGAGGGTATCCAGCAGCAAGGGGAAATGCTCGTGCAGAAAGTTGCGCAGGTAAATCAGCACGCCCCGGGCCACGATCCCTAACACGATGATCCAGCGAAACAAAAACAGGGTTTTGCCGGCGTAGTGTTTTTCGAAGAATTGGTAGAGGGCTTTGTTAAAGGTAATCACGTAATCGATGTTGTTCTTTTTGGTGCTCTCTCCTTTATAATGAATGATTTGAGTGGCGGGCACATAGTAAATTTTGAACCCGCCCAGGTTGATGCGCTGGCAGAGGTCGATATCCTCGCAGTACATGAAAAACCGCTCGTCGAACAGGCCCACCCGGTCGAGCGCCGCTTTTTTCACCATCATGAAGGAGCCGGAGATCGCCGGGACCGGGTAAGTACCGTCGGGATCCAGGTAGGTAAGGTTATAGCGGGCAAAAATTTTGCTCTTGGGAAAGATTTTGCTCAACCCTAACACTTTCCAGAGCGCAATGCTCGGGGTGGGGATGCTGTGGCGGCAATCGATGGCAAAAGAGCCGTCCGGATTGATGATCTTGCAGGTAGCGGCCCCGGCGTCCGGGTGAGTGTCGAAGAAATCCAGCAGTTTTTCGAAGGTATCTTCCTGCACCACGGTGTCGGGATTGATCATCACGATGAACTCCCCGCGGGCCTGCGCGAGGGCAATATTATTCGCCCGCCCGAAGCCCAGGTTCTGGGAATTCTCGATCAGCCTCACCCCCGGGAAACGATGGCGCACGTGCGCCGGGCTGCCATCCACGGAGGCGTTGTCCACTACAAAAATTTCGTGGGGAATGCCCGCCAGCGACCGCTCCAGGGAGATGAGCGCCTGCTCCAGGTACTCTTTGACGTTGTAATTGACGATAATGACCGAGATTCGGGGTATTCCGTTCATTCCATTGAAATTTCGTTAAACAACTCCACCATGATGGCAGTCGGGTGGTGATAAGCAAAAAGTTTGGTAGTCCTAAACAGGTAATGCTGTTATTCTCTTCGACCACCTATTTTGTCATTCCCGCGAAAGCGGGAATCCATTATTTCTGCTGAGTTTATGGATTCCTCCCGGAAGGCCGGGAGGAATGACGCCATACACTTCTTTAAACAGCATTCATCGTTTAGGACTACCAAAAAGTTTTTACTTTGACTATCACCAACACTTAATATATGTTTGTAGCGCTCATTAAATTACAGGTATTTTAAAATTCTATGGCAACCACTCAAAAAGAATGGGCGGGCCGGATTCTAAAAAGAATTGACCCGGTCTTCCGGCATCGTTGGGAGGTCTATAACGACGCCATAAAGGGGCATCTTAACCCGGAAACAATCTGGATAGACTGCGGCTGCGGCGATAACGAAGCGGTTCGAGAGCTTGGTTTGGGAGCCAGATGCGCAGTTGGGATGGATATTCAAGAACCGGTTACTTCCGGGGGAAATTTTGTAAAAGCGGATATAAAACGGTTGCCTTTTGCCTCCGAATGCGCCGATTTGATCACGCTGAGATTCGTGGTGGAGCATTTTCCGGAGGTCGAGGCTTATTTTTCGGAAATCGACCGGGTGCTGCGAAAAAACGGCAAAGTTATTATTTTAACCACCAATATCCTCA
>WYBG01000262.1 GCA_011526015.1 Deltaproteobacteria bacterium
AGTCCGGATCCGCCTCCGGCGTAAAGCCCATGCTCTGCAAGTTGTTTTTGATCTGGGTTAAGATCAAATTGTCATAAGTTCTCCTTAGCTCGGCAGGACAACTGCTCTGATCTTCGGACAGCACGTCGCAGATATGGATGATGGTATCCGGCATGGCGTAGGTCTTGTAGGCGCTGAAATCCGCGTCCTTATCGAACAGGGTGACCACCAAATCCGTCTCCTGAACGCTATCGATCTCGCCGGGATAGCAGGAATAAAAAACGATCGGAACCGCGAGGATCAACAGGGCGATTACCCCCAACGAAATAGCGGATCGGAGATCCTTTTTACAAAAAGACATCATAGCACTTTCCTCCAGCATAGTTTAATTGAACTTTTTGCTTATTTACTTCTTCCTTTTGCCTGAATAAACTATAACTCCTCGGCGGGAAGCGCTGGCGGCATGGCCAGCCGCTCCAGCACACCCCTCAACTCCGTTTCCAGGAGCAGCGGCTTGGCCATGGTGGCGGCCAGCTCCGTTGCCCGCCTTTGCAACATGGCGACTTTCTCCGGATACTGGGCGGCCAGGTTAGCCTCCTCTGATGGGTCGTTCGCGATATTATAAAGTTCAATGGCCTGGGGCAGCGGCGTACGCCAGACGAGCTTCCAATCGCCCTCGCGGATGCCGGCGCGGAACGGCTCGACGTTGTAAACGATCTCGGTTCGCGGGGAGGGCCTTTCCTCGCTGATTTTAGCCCAGAGGTCCATGCCGTCTAGCGGTTTATTCTCGTCCGCCCTGCCGCCCGCAAGGTTAAGGAGCAGCGTGGATATTGTCGGGATCCCCGAAACCTTCGTCAATGGGCAGCACGGGTTCGCCGTTCATGTTTTTCATGACAACTTTCATCTGGTCCACTAAGAAGAGCGGCTTGCTGGCTTCCTTCGCAAGGGCATTGAGGCGTTGTTGCATCGCGGCAACCTTCTCCGGGTTGGCTGCGGCGAGGTTGTTCTTCTCTGAGGGATCCTGAACGATGTTATAGAGGTCAACGCTGAAAGGGAGCATGGTGCGCCAGATGAGCTTCCAGTCGCCCTTCCGTACCGCACCGCGGAAGGGTTCAACGTTATAGACAATCTCGGTGCGCGGGGAGGGCTTGCCTTCCGCGATAACATCCCAGACGTTGACACCATCGAGCGGCTTGCTTTTGGCGGTGGATGCCCCGGCGAGTGCGGCCAGGGTAGGATAGATGTCAACGGCGTGGATAAGCCCGTCAACCTCCCCCGCCTTGATGTGGCCGGGCCAGTTGGCCAGCGCGCAGACGCGTGTCCCGCCCTCGAAGAGCGACGCTTTGCCGTCACGATACGGGCCGTTGTCGCAGGGGATATTAATCTTCGATATATCGGCCATCACGCCGGCGAACATCGCATTGCGGGTGCCGCCATTGTCACTGTGGAAAAGAATGAGGGTGTTATCGCGAAGACCCTTCCTCTCCAGCGCGGCGACGACACGGCCTATTTCATCATCAAGGCAGGCAACCATGCCGGCATAAGTCCGGCGCGTCGGATCTTCGATGTTTTTATAGCGGTCAATGTAATCCTGGGGCGCCTGGTAGGGTGTATGGGGAGCATTGAAAGCGAGATAAAGATAGAACGGTGTGGAAGCGTCCTGCATTTCGATGTACTTAACGGCATCTTCGCCGAGGAGCTGGGTGGTGTAGCCCTCCTCCTTCACCGGCTCATTGTCGCGGTACCAGTCCAGCACGCCATGCTCGCTGTGCGTGAAGTAATCCAACTCGCCGATCATCGCCCCGTATTGGTAGTCAAAGCCGCGCTGCTTCGGCCAGTATTTCTTGTCCCCGTGCCCGAGATGCCACTTGCCGATGATGGCGGTTTTATAGCCTGCTTCCTTCAAGCATTGGGGCATCAGCCATTCGGTCGTATCAAGGCCGTATGTGGAGACCGAAGGGATAACAGCGGTTTGCAGACCGTAACGGAACGGATAGCGGCCGGTCATCAACGCCGCGCGGGTTGGCGTACACATCGGCTGCGCGTAGAACTGCGTTAACGTCGCCCCCTCCGCGGCCAGCCTGTCCAGGTTCGGCGTCTTAATGTCGGTGCAGCCGTTGAAGCCGACATCCTTCCAGCCCAGGTCATCCGCTACAATATGGATAATGTTGGGTTTCTCGGTCTGGGCATACGCTGTTGACGTCATCCCTATCATTATCGCTACGCCAGCCAGCACCGCCAGCCAGCGCCATAAAAATTTATAAGGCATCGCTTCCTCCGGTGTATTGATAAATTGTGATTTTATATGGTTTTCTTTATTCAAGAAAAGTTTATATCCGTTATAGTATAACCTGTTACTTTGGAATTGCGACCGGTTGTTTGAGGCTCACCTCCACCAGCGTTCCCGCCGGAACCTGGATGTGCTTCCCTCCCGCTAAGAGCGCCACTCCCGCCCCGACAAGCGCTCCTGCCCCGGCGTCCCCGGCTGCCGCGCCAATCAAAGCGCCGGCGCCAACAGCTTTTGCAGCCCCGCCCCTGCCGCCTTCCGCCCCGGCGTCATCGGTCACAATGGGCACTAACTGATTGTTGATACTCAGATCGCTAAAGGTAACCACAATGCGCTGCATGCCAACGCGCCTGCCGCCAATAGATTCAAGCACTTTTCCGTAAACCACCGTGCCCCTGGGAACGGCCATCACGCCGTTCACCACTAAATCGGTCTCCAATTCGGCAGTGAATTTGGAGCCGGCCTGGTGGGTAGAGGTGGCAACCGCCTCTTTGGTTCTCAGCGTCATTTTGCTGCCCGCGGGGATGGTTATCGGGCCTTTAGAAGAAACGGCCGCCACCGCGACGCCCGCTTCCGCCGGGGCAGCAGCTTGGGCTGCGCGGGGGGAGAAGGTCAACGATGTGATGTCGCCCACCGCCACCTCCTGGATAGCGCCGTTGACTTCGATTTTTACGGCGCTGTCCGTGCCGCCTTTGAAGGTACCTTGCAGCACTTTGCCGTCCTTGAGCACCAGGGTATCCGCCAGGGCTGTCATTGAAATGAACAGCACACTGATAGCAATAAGTAAATTACGATGAGTTAACTTCATATTATAGCTCCCTTGAATGATCGATCTGGTGATTTTTTTTGTTTTGATTCCTCTTTTTTCCGCCGGCAGGCAGATCGAAAACAAAGTCTTGCGAAAGCAGGCGCTCTTCCAGTGCCGCAATGGTTTTGCGGTATTCGCTTTCAGGGTCTGCTGATGAAGTTATTGCCCTCTGTGGCTTGCTAGTACTCCCCGGCAGAGAAAGTCCGTCGATATTCGTACCGAAGTTCAACTTCGGCAGGCAATTGGGTTGCGAAGTTGAACTTCGCAACCAGTAAGCCTGGCGGCGGGCTAACTCTGCCGCGATGTACTAGTATTTTTGGCCCCTGGCATAGAAATTTACCTTATCTTCTTCCGAAAAACCAATTTAGCAAACTTCCGGCAAAAAAACCAATAAATGTAAGCGCCATCGATTTCAATACCAGGGTTTCGGTAATCGGGGGAAGGAATATCTGCACTAATACTCCTGTAAAGCCACCCATCAGGCTGCCCATCAATGTTAATGGGGTAATTTTTTTCATTGTCCAGGCGGCTATTGCAGTTAGTGCGATGACGCTGGCAACCCCTAAAGCGATAAAAGTAATCGCTACCATACTGCGCAGGTAGAAGGAAAGGATCAGACAGATTGCCAGAAAAATTGCCAGGGCATAGCGGAATAATTTGACCAGTTTCGCTTGTTCGATGGGCTTAAACCGGGCGTAAAAATCTTGCAACAAAATCGAGATATTGGCGAACAGGTAGCTGTCCGCCGAGGACATAATGGCGGCGAGGAAAAGCACCACCGCCAATCCCAAAACTCCCGGGGGAAGCAACCTGACGAAGCCTTCTATCAATACCAGGTCCGGATCTTCCACCCGCACCTGGGCGGAAATTTCCAAACCGAGGATCGTCAGCAGCACCCCGATGCAGGGATAAATCATCGCGGAAAGAATTAAGCTCCGGCGAACCGTGCCCACATTTCTGGCGGCATAGACTCTCTGCCACAGTTCTCCCGAGGCAAACGGCAATATAATCCCCAATAAAAAAAAGCTGATGATTGATTTGACCGGGGCGGTTTTAGCGGGGATGAGGGTAGCGGAATGAAGGGTGGATAAAGAGCCGTGCCACATGACATAGACCAATAATCCCGCCAGGAGAATTATAAGCAACAGCTGGGTAATGTCTGTTTTTACCACTGCCCGGAAGCCGCCTAACGCTATGTAGATAAGAATGGTAATACCGATGATCAGCAGCGAATAGGTAAAAGGAATGCCGGAGATTTGTTCCAGAATTTTTGCTCCGCCAATCAATTGTAGAAGCAGGGCCAGCAGCATATATACCAACGTAATGGCGGCAGAGATAAATCCCACGGTTTTGCCATGTTGATCGAAAAAATAATCCGATAGAGTATAGAATTTCTTGCCGGAGGATATTTCCCGTAATTTGACCGCAAAAAAAATAAAGATGATATATCCGGTGGAAGCGCCCAAAAAAAACCACATCGCCGAGACGCCATACAGGTAAACCATCGCTACAAAGGTTACCAGCAGCCCCGCGCCGGTTTTGGTGGCAAGGATGGTAGCGGTATTGGCCAATGCCCCCAGGTTACGTTCGGCAATTAAAAAACCCTCGCTGGTCTCTTTTCGGGCAGAGATAAGTCCATGCAAAATAACCAGGAATAAGTAGAAAATGATGATAACAGAATCTAAACCTGTAAGGACATCTCTCATATAGAATATCGGGCTTACAGTTAACCGACAGTATAATAGGCAGTGCTATAGATCTCAAGAAAATGTTTTTAGATGATTGACTGAATCGGTGAAACGGAGAGCGGGTGAACCGGTGATGTCACCGTTTCTCCGTTTCACCCCATCGCCGATTCATTAAACATAGATATCCAAAATCTTTTTCTTAAACACTATAAATGGGTAAGGCTGGCATATTGCCGATAGCTCGGTTTTTCTATTCCCGCAATGCTCGTTCCCCCGGAGGCGGGGAGCGGAACTCTATTCTTTTCTCTTTGAGGGCATGTTTGAGATTATATCCGGTTACGTGACCCCCAAACGCCTCAATGGCGCACGAATTACGCCACACCCAACGGGAATGGCTCTTATCATACTCAGGCAGCATTACAGATAGCACCGCCAGCATGATATCTGCCATCAGGCGGGGCGATTTTAGCACAAAATGATCACTAATTCAAGCACATTTTGTGCAAGGCCAGGGCTATCCGGGTGTGCATTATTATTCCGGGGATCGGGTTGTGCTTATACCCAGGTGAATGGAGTTGATGTGTTTATGAGGGATGACCAATACTTTTTGAGGATTGAATATTGGGTAGTCCCCTTGTTGAGTGTTGCTCTACTCTGGCTGGTGGATTTTAACCGCAGAGATCGCGGAGTTCACAGAGTTTCACAGGGAAAAGTGAATTTCCAGATAAGTATTTCAGATTCTTTGCGGTCTCTGCGTTCTCGGCGGTTAAAAAAACACTGGCAACACTCCAGAGGGAGACTACCAATATTGTAAATCAAAGATTGAGAATGGTTATCGCTTTTTTTACCTGTCCCTGCCCCTGCTCCTGCCCCTGCTCTCCTGCTCCTGCCCCTGCTCCTTGTTCCCGCCCCTATTTAATCAGCCCCAGCTTCCGCGCCCACTCCCGGAATTCCCGTTTCTGCGACATCGAGAGATCAGCAGGCACGTCGATTTCCACCCGCACGAAGTGGTCGCCCGGGCCGGTTTCCGTCTTCACGCCCATTCCCGGCAGGCGAAAGATTTTGGCGCTGCTGGTGCCGGGGGGAATTTTCAGCTTTACTTCCTTTCCGCTCACGGTTTTTACGTTTACTTCCGCGCCTAACACCGCCTCGGCCATGTTGATGTACAGGTGGGAATGAATGTCGTTCCCCCTGCGCTCGAATTCCGGGTGAGCCGCCACTTTGATGGTAAGGTAAAGATCGCCCGCCTCCGCGCCGGATTTGGAGGGCGCCCCCTGCCCGCGAATGCGGATTTTTTTCCCGTCCTCGATTCCGGCGGGAATTTTGATCTTCACCCGCCGGTCGCCGCCGGTTTTGATGATCGTCTCCCCGCCGTTGATCGCCATGTCGAAGGGCACGGTAATGGTAGATTCCATATCCGCGCCGCGGGCGCGTGAGGGTTTCTTCTGGCGAAAGACCTCTTCGAAATTGTTGAACAGGCTCTCTCCCTGGCGTCCTCCCCCGCCGAAGAGGTTGCTGAAAATATCGCCGATATCGTTAATATTATCCCCGAAGTTCACCCGGTTGGAGCCGGGCCCCGGGCCCCGGTAGTCGAAGCCTTCGAAGCCCGAAAAACCGCTCCTGCGCATCAAATCGTATTGCTGGCGTTTTTGCGGATCGCCGAGAACGCTGTACGCCTCGCTGATTTTTTTGAAATGCTCCTCAGCCTTTTTGTCCCCGCCCCGGGAATCGGGATGGTACTGCTTGGCCAGCCGCCGGTAGGCTTTTTTGATCTCTTCCGCGGAGGCGTCTTCACGAACGCCCAGCACTTCATAATAGTTCGCCTGGGGATTCATGCCCTTACACCTCTTGCGCTAAGGCCCGCTGGGGCAACCCTTTTTCGGGCCAGGATTCGATCTTTTCCGGCTCCCGGGCGGCGGAATTTTTCTTTTGCAGCGCGTGTTTGACGACATCGCTCATGTTTTTCACCAGGAAGAATTTCATCTCCTTCAGAACCGTTTCCGGAATTTCCGCCAGGTCGGCCTGGTTCTTTTCCGGCAGAATGACCTTTTTGATGCCGGCCCGGTGCGCCGCCAGCACCTTTTCTTTGATCCCGCCCACCGGCAGCACCTTGCCGCGCAGGCTGATCTCCCCGGTCATGGCCAGGTCGTTGCACACCCGCTGGCCGGTGAGGAGCGATAACAGCGCCGTGAAGAGCGTCACCCCGGCGGAGGGGCCGTCCTTGGGAATCGCTCCCGCGGGCACGTGAATGTGAATATCATATTTGTCGTAAAAATTCTCTTCGACTTTAAGTTCTTGAGTGCGGGCGCGGATATAGCTGAGCGCCGCCTGGGCGGATTCTTTCATCACCTCGCCCAGGTGGCCGGTGAGCACCAGTTGGCCTTTGCCGTTCATCTTGTTAGCCTCGATGAACAAAATTTCGCCGCCCATGGGGGTCCAGGACAGGCCGGTGGCGATGCCCGGCTCGTCGATGCGTTCCGCCACTTCGCTGTAAAATTTGATCGCCCCCAGGATTTTTCCCGCGGCTTCCGCATCGATTTTGCTCGGCTCGGTCTTGCCGGAAGCCACTTCTTTGGCGACGGAGCGGCAAATCGTGGCGATGTTGCGCTCCAGGTTGCGCACTCCCGCTTCCCGGGTGTAGGAGTTGATCAGCAGGTGCAGCGCCTCGTCGGAAATCGACAGGGCTTCTTCCGTCAAACCGTGCTCTTTGATCTGCTTGGGGATGAGAAACTTTTTGGCGATCTGCTCTTTTTCCTGCTCGATGTAGCTGGGAATCTCGATGATCTCCATACGGTCGCGCAGCGCCGGAATGATGGTTTCCTGCATGTTGGCGGTGGCGATAAACATCACTTTGGAGAGGTCGAAGGGAACCTCCAAATAGTGGTCGCTGAAGGAGAAATTCTGCTCCGGGTCGAGCACTTCTAACAGCGCCGCGGAGGGGTCGCCGCGGAAGTCCGCGCCCACTTTGTCGATTTCATCCAGCATGAAGACCGGGTTATTGGAGCCGGCCCGTTTGATGCCCTGGATAATGCGCCCCGGCAGCGCGCCGATGTAGGTGCGCCGGTGCCCGCGGATTTCCGCTTCGTCGCGAATGCCGCCCAGGGAGATGCGGATGAATTTCCGCCCCAGGGCGTCGGCGATGGAGCGTCCCAGGGAGGTTTTGCCCACCCCCGGGGGGCCGACGAAGCAGAGAATAGGACCGCGCATGTCGTTTTTCAGCTTTCGGACCGCGAGGTATTCCAGAATGCGCGATTTCACCTTTTCCAGCCCGTAATGATCCTCCTCCAGGTGTTCGCGCACGCTGCCGATGTCCATGTTGTCATCCGTGCCGATGAACCAGGGAACGTCTAACAGCCAGTCCAGGTAGGTGCGGGAGACGGTGTATTCCGCGGAGGCGGGGTGCATGCGGGAGAGGCGGTCAAGCTCCTTTTCTGCCACTTTTTGCACTTCTTCCGGTAATTTGGCTTCTTCCAGGCGCTTGCGGATTTCGCTGATGTCCGAGGCGTCTTCATATTCGCCCAACTCTTTCTGGATCGCTTTCATTTGCTGGCGCAGGTACATTTCCCGCTGGCTCTTGCTGATCTCATCCTGCACCTCGGTTTGAATCTTTTTGCCCAGCTCCAGGGCCTGCAAATAGCGGTTGAAAATATAGGTGGTATGGTTGAGGCGCTGTTCCAGATCGACAATCTCCAGCACGCTTTGCTTCTCATCCACCTGGATGTTGGTAAAAGCGACTACCAGGTCGCAGATGATCCCGGGATCGTGCAGGTTGGAGATCATGGCCTGGTGCTCGGTGGTAATTTCCGGCGCTAAATCGGCCACCCGCTGGAACAGATTTTTGAGATTCGTGGCCAGGGCGTGCACCTTCAACTCGTCTTTCGGCGCCACATCTGCCAACCGCTCGATTTTTGCAATGAAAAACGGATCCGTTCCCACAAAATTCTTTACCCGGAAACGGCTGATACCCTGGATGAAGGCGCTTTTACTACCATCGGGCAGATCGATCACTTTGAGGATGCGCGCAACCGTTCCCACGTGATAGAGATCTTCGGGAGCCGGATCATCTAACGTGCCGTCTTTTTGCGAGAGCACGCCGATAACCGAATCCTCCCGGAGCGCGTACTCCACCAACCGGATCGACTTTGGCCGGCCGATGGCCAGGGGAATGAATTGGTGCGGAAAGAAGACGGTATTCCGAACCGATACCACGGGAATGCGTTCTGGGATGACAATCTCACCAAAATGTTTGGGATTTATAGCCATAAGAGGGTGTTCCTTTCTTTATAAATAATCGTGATCAATAATTTTTAACCTACTTTTTTCTCTACGGCGAACCTTCAGCGACAGGAAGACCAGGAAACTTCCCGCCAGGAACAGAAAACCTGCCACAAATGCAATCAGGATTTCCGGCAATGATATCACCAGCGCCCCCAATATGATCAACAGAACTCCCCAGCGCATCCATAATATAGAGTGGGGGTAAAACGTTCTGTCATAGAATAATCGGTACATGCAACTCTCCCATGATCTTTTTTTTGACATGGTAAATTCAACAAATATAGTGCCACGTTTATATTACACTCCTAAAAGCTTAATAAACAATACTTATGGAATTTTTGACCTCCCCCCCGGCATATGCCATAATGTCTTAGAAAGCAAAAAATTATGCCATCGCCGGGCAGTTCAAGGCGTTGAAAGCGTCACGTGGGGGGCGAAATCCGGGGGTTTTCTCGCCGAAGAGATACGCATAAACATCACTTTCCGTGGGCCTGGCCTTTCCGAACACCATATTACCTGTAGTGCTAGTTCTAATAACGGGCACTCGGTCTAACCGCGAACGGACGCGAATGGACGCTAATTTAGGCTGGTCTCGATCCCATAGTCATTTGCGTTTATTCGCGTACTTTCGCGGTTTAAATCAACTAGCACTACCGGTCATATGGTCTTTCAACATCTCCTTCAACTCCTCCGGAGCGAATAATTTC
>WYBG01000263.1 GCA_011526015.1 Deltaproteobacteria bacterium
GTATGAGCAAGCTCTTTTCTCCCCTGAACATTCGAGAAATTCGTTTCAAAAACCGCATTTTTGTCTCCCCGATGTGCCAGTATTCCAGCGAGGAGGGAATGCCCACGGATTGGCACCTGGTGCACCTGGGCTCCCGGGCCGTGGGCGGGGCGGGATTGATTATCATGGAAGCCACCGCGGTCTCCCCGGAGGGGCGGATTTCCCCGCGCGACAGCGGCATCTGGTCGGATGCGCACGCCCGGGCATTACGGCGGATCACCCATTTTATTCAGTCGCAGGGAGCGATAGCGGGCATTCAACTGGCCCACGCCGGGCGCAAGGCCGCCACCCAACCGCCCTGGGAGGGCCGCGGGCCGATTGAAAACCCCTGGCAGACCCTCGCGCCCAGCGCCATTCCCTTCGATTCGAACTATCCCGCGCCAAAAGAGATGAGCCTTGCCGACATCGACGCCCTGGTCGCCCAATTCGAAGCCGCGGCCCGGCGCAGCCTGGAAGCAGGGTTCCAGGTGGCGGAAATTCACGCTGCGCACGGTTATTTGCTGCACGAATTTCTCTCCCCGCTCAGCAACCGGCGGAAGGATGAATACGGGGGCAGTTTCGAGAACCGGGCGCGTTTGCTGCTGCGGGTGGCGCGGGCGGTGCGCGCGGTATGGCCGGGGAGCCTGCCGCTGTTCGTGCGCATCTCCGCCACGGACTGGGCGGAAGGGGGGTGGGACCTGGCGCAATCCATCCGCCTGGCCGGCCTGCTGAAAGAAAGCGGGATCGACCTCATCGACTGTTCCAGCGGCGGGGTTATACCGGGGGTGAAAACGCCTGCCGGGCCGGGCTACCAGACCGCTTTTGCGGCGGAAATCCGGCGGGAAGCGGGGATAATGACCGGGGCGGTGGGCCTGATTACCGCGGCGGCGCAGGCGGAGCATATCATCCGCAGCGGGCAGGCCGACGCGGTGCTGCTGGCGCGGGAGCTGCTGCGCAATCCCTACTGGCCTTTGCAGGCGGCGAAAAAATTGGGGGTGGAGGTGGACTGGCCGGTGCAGTATTTGCGGTCGAAGTGAGGGTTGGACTGTGTTAGCCAGGCATATCTTTCCAAACGAATGAAGCGAGGCAGGTAATACCAACCGAAGAGCCTGCCGATGGTGGTCTTCAGTCTCCGGGTTGAATCATACCGCGGCAGGCGATGATTCCCTTATCCGTTCAATCAAAAGAACGTTCACCAGCGTTTCCACCGATACTCCCTGGGCGCGCGCCCGCTGAATGAGTTCTGCCGCAACGTCAGGCAGAATTGCCACCCGAATTGCGCGTTTGTTGGGCGTTTCAAATTGAAACCACTCCCCGTCATCTTCCATGAAAGGGGTGGTATCGAGATTATCCCAAAAAGCGGCTTCTTCTTCATACGTTTTAAATTTGGGCACTTGCAGGTTTTTCATTGCACACTTCACATATTTCATTCAGGGCTTTTTTGACTTACTCGGAAATCGTAATATCATGATAAAGTTTCTGCTAACTGCGGATCAGTTGCCTCTACCGGCTGGCTCTCCAGGTAGAGTGTGTCGTAGCTCAGGTCTAAGCCACCGGGCCATTCAACGGAACCTGCTACCACTCGCGCCGCCTGAAACAAGGCGTGGTTTTGCAGCCGGGTAAAAATACCACGATTCAAGTAAGGCTTCATATCAAAAATTCGCCACCCCTCATTTTCGAACTCCAGCGCCAGTTGGTAATCATCCAGGGCTTTGACGCTTTTGACGTAAGGATTCATCATCTACTCCTATCTTAACGGATCAATCTTGAATAACTCACTGATGTTACGCATTTTGCCACAGAGACACAGAGAACGCAGAGTTTACATCAACATTTTCAGCGTTTTTACTTCTCAGCGTAGTCTTAGAATCAATAAACATTTGATTTTCTCTGTTCCCTCTGTGACTCTGTGGCAAATTTTTTGACCTGCGTAACATCCGTAACTCATTTCCCCTTACGGCCAATTTCCAGTTGGCTATAAGTTCATCTTGATGGATTTCAATCCACGCTCGCACCAACTTTAGCTTATTGGCAGGCAACTCACCAGCCAGAACGTTGCCTTCCGGGACGCTAATCACCGCTTGTGAATCAGCGTATTCGACGTGAATGTGCGGTTCATGGTGCTGTTTATCATCAAAGAAATACATCCGGATAATGATGCCATAGAACATGGATAGAATTGGCATGAACACATCCTGATTCTATGCTTCAAGAGATTAATTACAAGACCAATATATCAGGCTGGCTATTGATTTGCAAATTCAATCTTGCGGGAGTTTCTGCGAATCAGCCAAAAAGCCGGGAAGAAGTTGGGAGGGTAAGAAATGGAATGAAGGTTTCGAGTATAATTATAAATTGCAAATTTGAGAGTTTGTCTCTACATTAAATAACCTTAGTAACTTAAATTTCAGCCGGGGAGTAAAAATGCTTACAGTACATGCGAAAAAGCGAAAAAATAAAATTACCATTCCGGAGAAAGAATTTTTTGAATTGCTCAAGAATTATCAAAATAAACAGTATGAGCCGGTTGAAATTGTTTTTGATGACGACGGCCTGGAAGAACTACCCGATTCCGAGATTGCTATCCGTAAAAAAGCCCTCGAAGAATTTCAGCGCGGCGATACCATTAAGTTCCGCGACGTGAAAGAAAAATGGCTGCAAGGTAAAAATGCCGGTATATGAAATTGAGTTAAGCAAACAGGCCGCCAAATTTATTGATAAACAAACCCCCAAACTCAAGAAGCGAATTGCCCAGCTTCTGGTTAAGCTTCAAGAGAATCCCTACCGCCGCGATTTAGATATCAAAAAACTTCGCCACTTTGAAAATGATTATCGCCTGAGAATCGGGAAATTTCGTTTGCTCTACACGATCTTTGAAGAGCGGTTATTGATATACTTCTTCAAAGCTGATTCAAGAGGCGACGTTTATAAATAAAATTATTCTCTTGTATTCGCGCGATTACCTCGTGCAAGGCCATATCGCCGAATAGAGCATCCCGCTCCTCCGCATAATTCCCATAGCCGGTGGTAAATTGATTGATAAACCGGAGGGTATTTACCAACCCGATCTCTTTGCAGAGGATATGGATGGCGTCAGTCGTTATTTCATTCAAAGGCCGCGGCAATGCGCAATTATCAAGATATACTCTCATAGAGTGAATATAATCAGCGGGGTTTTAAGGAGCAACCGGATTGATTTCCCCGGGGAAGATGATTTCTTTTTTTTAAATCCCAGGGAATACTTTAATAAGCTGTTAGCCGTCAGTAGTAGATAATCCCCCGGAGGTTGTGAACCATTTTCGGCGTAGTTCTCTTTCAACACCAGGCAGGAATCTCTTGGAATTAGCCAAAAAGGCGAAATGGGTTTGCGAGGATAAAAAATGGTCTTGAGAAGAAATGAGATGGAGATTTGAAGTGTCAGGATAAAAGTGGCTTTAAAAAATATAATTTTTTCTTAAAAACATAAGAGTATCATCATTGACGTCGCCTAATTTGATTCCTCCTCTGTTATATTTTATGTATATCTTTTTAATAGGCTTTCTTTCACCTTCTTCAAGCCCTAAAGCTGTTCCAGATATTCTCCATGTATTAAATGTCTGGTCTTCAAATCCCTTCATTATTCTTTCAACATTAGTAGGGTGATATCCAAATCCTAAAAAGCAGATTCTCTTAGCCTCTTTCATCAATCTATGAGCAATCGAGAACTCTTCTGTAATATCATTCAATTCATGAATAATCCTTATTCCAGAAGAGCTTTTCTTTATAGTTTTATGACCTACTGTTTCTTTGAAAGAATTATAAGGAATTGGCTCAGCGGAAAAGTATGGCAATTCCCCCAATTTCCCATGCACATGAATTATCGGAATTGATTTTATTATTTCTGCTGCTTTTTCTTCTTTCAAGCCATGCGAATGCTTTAAAGACCTGAATAGATAATACTCAAGAGATCTGTCATAATTAAATGTAATAAACCCGATCTTATTTCCTTTGAAATTTTCTGGATCATTTACATCCATTTTGTTAAAGAGAAATTCATAGAAGTGCGTTTCGTTTTCTTTTCGGAATAGATTACCCTCCTGCTCATACGGAAGTAATGTGGTTGCTATAGCATCTTTTCCAATGTCTATATATTCAATTCTCCTTTCAAGAAAAGCATCCACAGAAGGTTGATTAGAGAGATACAAGTCATTTCTGAATTCTGAGATTTTTTCTTTAGTATGCCCACAAAGAAGAAATTGATTCCAAAAAATACTACCTTCAATCGAAAGTTTCTGGTATATCTCTACCAACAATTTCCGACCCGAGGGAAATCCATACGGTGCGCTTACTCCGGCACCAAGAATTAAAACTACATTTTCTTTGATCAATGATTCTTCACTCCTTTCACCTAAAAGTCTCAATAAGAATTTAGAACTGCTAAGCTATTTTCCCGCCGACTTTCCCTGTCTGCTCTTCCGGCCCGCTACCCCCTTCGCGCCGCGGCCCGCTTTTGCGCTCTGCCTGCCCGTGCCCCCCTTCGACGAGTTCAGGGCAAGCCTGCCACCTGACCGCACCCCCTCCAACAGCTTCCCCGCCTGGTATTCCGGCCCGCCTCCGCTTTCTGCCGGCTTTCGATCACATGGATAGTAATTTCTGAACAATTGCTACACCATGCATTATTGGTCAGTTCATCTCTTCTAAACTCGTCGATAGAATCTCTTCCACCTCTATCGTCTCCTGGGCAGCTTTCCATAAATCGAATTTTGCCTGCATGTACAGCCAACTCTCCGGGCTGGTTTGGGTAGCTTTTCCAATCCGCACTGCCATTGCCGGGCGCAATGCAATCTTCTCACGAAGCAAGGCCGACAGGGTTCGACGCGGCACACCCAGGCGCTTTGCCGCCTCTGTGATAGTTAACCCCAGTGGCCGGAGTACGTCTTCCCGTAAGACGGCTCCCGGGTGGGTAGGCTTTCGTTGAGAAATCATGTTATACATCCCCTTTTATCTGATTAATGATAATCAAGGTAATCAACCCCACTTGCATCAGTGCCTTCAAACTTGAAAGGACTCGCCAGTTCCCGCTGACCCACACCGCCCAGGCGCCTTTATCTTTTCCCTTTAACTCATGCAGTCGATAACCTGGTAAATTCATATCCTGTGGTCTGGTGGAGGCATCCAAACGGTCAAGAATCCGGGCCAGTTTCTCTGCGTGTTGCGGGTTGATCCGGCTCCGGTCATCATCATGGAAGAATTTCTCTAATCCTTTATGTTTGAAGGATTTTATCATTTCTAGAATCCATACTTCTTCAATATATTTTTATTTTTGCGAGCTTTCAAGAAATACCTGCACACTCTTATTTTTTGCGCCGGGGAGATTTTCCCTCCTTCCCGGCTCTCTTCGCCGGTTGCTTTAGCTTGCTCCTGCTTCTGCCACTGCTCCTGCCACTGCCACCCGCTCTCACCCCCTCCAGCAACTTCCCCACCTGGTATTCCGATCCCGCCTCCGCCTTCTGCCAGCTTTCGATCACTTCGTAAAGCGCGGCAATTTTTTCCGCGGTATTGTCTGGCGCGGTTTGGGCGGGCGCAGCGGCGGCGGTCTGTTTTGCAGCGATTTTTTTAGTCGCCGGGGCTGTCTCCACAACCGTCTCCGCCTCAAAAACCGCTTGTAGCGCCCCGATCACAAACAGCCAGCCCATCGCCTGCTCGAAGGCTTCTTTGTTATACCACAAAACTTCGTTGAAGCGGTTCACCTTCAGGAATTGAGCGAACTCCTCATCCTTCAACAGCCGGTCTAAGAGGCGGAAGGGGCGATCCTTTTTCGCCCCGTTTTCTCCAAACCAGCGCTGCTGGCGGGTGAGCAGTTTGACCAGCGCCACCGCCTGCTCGCTCTGAGGTCTCTCCAGTCCTGACTCCTCCAGACTGGCGCGAATGATCTTGTGCAGCAGCCACTCGTCGAGGAGCCGGCGGCTGCGCCGGGGGAAATCTTCCTCCCCGCCGATCTTCCCCAGGTTGTGCACAAATACCCAACTGAATAACACTCTTAGGGCAAAATCGCGCCGCAGGAGCTGCATCTCCAGGTAGGTGAGCGCGTCTTTGAATTTGGGCGACTTCTCCGCCGGGTAACGCTTCCCGATCCGGCGAGAATCGAATTGCAGCGCCTGACTCAATTCCTCGCGCACTTCCGCCGCCAACGCCTTTGCATCTACCTGAACGTTGATAAACTGACGCGCCTCTTCCAAAAAGGCGAGATAATGGGTTTCCACATCATCCAACAGGGCGGCCGGCTCCCCGGCGACGGAAGGTTCGCCGCTCTCTTCCCCGGCGTGGTATTGCACCAACCGGTCCAGGGTAGCGGGATTCATAAACTCGCGGAAAGGAGCGTGGAGGGGGCGCAAGAGAAGTTCCTGCAAGGCCTCTTCCAGGTCCGGCACACCGCGCCCCTGCAATTCCGCGTGCAAGCGCCCGTAGGAGTGAAATTCGCTATCGCGAACTTCCCGGAAATTCAGGAACGCCTGGTGCTTGTAAGCGCCCAACTCGATATACAATCCCTGCTCCCAGAGGGTGCGGCTATGGCGAATATATTCTAACCCGCTCACGTGGTCGCGAAAAATAATGAAATAATCATCTTCGCGGTGCAGCGCCAGCCCCTCGCCGATGGTTTTCTGCACGATGCGCTTGCCCTCCCCGCTCTCGTCTTTCTCGGCGTAGGCCGCGGAGGTGCGAATCCAGCCCCGGGTATCGGCGAATTTGTTGTGGAATACCACCAGGGCGCGCTCCTCCCCGAA
>WYBG01000028.1 GCA_011526015.1 Deltaproteobacteria bacterium
ACTATTTCAACTTCGGTTAACGAGTATATCTCACCCCCTTTTAAATTTTCTAAAAAACTTGATTTTTGATGTTAAGTTGGTTTATTTGAATCCTTAAAAAATATACGACTTATGCGCGATAAAACTCTTTTGTCTCCCCCATTCGGGCGGTTTCTCCGCCGCTTCTGCCTGCACTCGATAACTGCATCTTTACGCAAACACTACTTCACCACGCTGCCGGTTTCCGCGAAGCCCGTTGCGGAAATCTCCTTTTCCATATTCAGGGCCGGCAGTGTGATCACGCCAAACTTAACCGGGTAAGGAACCATGGCTGCAAAATCCTTTGCTGCAACTTTCAGCGCAACTCTCCGCGTCACAGTGGTTAGAAAAATTGTAATGGCCCTCACCGGGCTGTTTCTGGTGTTATTTGTCCTCATTCACATGCTGGGCAATTTTTCCTTCTTGGCCGGCCCCGAAGCGTTTAACAGTTATACCTACAAGCTGAAGAGTCTGGGCCCCTTATTGTATTTTGTTGAAATCGTGCTGGCGCTCGCTTTTCTTTTCCACGCCTGGAACGCTGTCAAAGTCTGGTGGGCGAATAACAAAGCCCGCCCGATAGGTTATCGCAAGACTAAAAGCTCCGGCAACCCCAGCAAGCAAACCATTTCTTCCAAAACCATGATCTGGACCGGTTTGATCATCCTGGTGTTTACCATCATTCATGTACTGACCTTTAAATACGGCCCCGCGGAAGCTGAAGGCTATATCATGATGGTAAACGGAACTGAAATGCGCGACCTCTACACCCTGGTAATGGAAGTCTTCCGCAGCCCGGTGTACGCTTTCGGCTACATTGCAGTAATGGTACTTCTGGGTTTTCACCTGCGGCACGGTTTTTGGAGCGCTTTCCAGTCCCTGGGGGCTAATCATCCCCGCTATTCTCCTTTAATTTACACGATCGGGCTGCTTGTCGGCGTGGTGCTGGCGGTTGGATTTACCATTGTGCCGATCGTGGTCTATTTCAAATTGGTATGACTATCATTGGAGGAATCATGAATTCCCAGGAACCTGTTTTGAACAGCAAAGAGCCTGGCGGTCCCATCGAGACCCGTTGGCAGCGCCACAAAAACCAGATCAAAGTGGTCAGCCCGGCCAATAAACGCAAATTTACCGTGCTGGTGGTGGGAACCGGCCTGGCCGGCGCTTCTGCGTCTGCCTCCTTAGCGGAATTGGGCTACAAGGTAAAGACCTTTTGCATCCAGGATTCCCCCCGCCGGGCGCACAGCATCGCCGCCCAGGGTGGGATCAACGCCGCTAAAAATTACCAGAACGACAACGACAGTGTTTTCCGGCTGTTTTACGACACCGTAAAGGGCGGCGACTACCGCTCCCGGGAGAGCAACGTACACCGCCTCGCGGAATTGAGCACCAACATTATCGACCAGTGCGTGTCCCAGGGCGTGCCCTTCGCCCGGGAGTACGGCGGGCTGCTGGCGAACCGCTCTTTCGGCGGGGTGCTGGTCTCGCGGACGTTTTACGCCAAAGGCGAAACCGGCCAGCAGCTTCTCTTAGGCGCTTACGGCGCGATGATGCGCCAGGTGGACTTAGGCAACGTGGCCATGTATCCCCGCCGGGAAATGCTCGACCTGGTGATGGTGGACGGCCGGGCGCGGGGAATCGTGGTGCGCGACCTGGTCAGCGGCAAAATCGAAAAATACGCCGGCGACGCGGTCATCCTCTGCACCGGGGGATACGGCAACGCCTACTTTTTGGCCACCTATGCGAAAAACTCCAACGCCACCGCGGTCTGGCGCTGTTATAAAAAAGGCGCTTTTTTCGCCAATCCCTGTTTTGTGCAAATCCATCCCACCTGCATCCCGGTTTCCGGCGATTACCAGTCCAAGCTTACCCTGATGAGCGAAAGCCTGCGCAATGACGGGCGGGTATGGGTGCCGAAAAAGGCCGATGACAACCGTCCCCCGGACCAGATCCCGGAAGAAGACCGCGATTATTATTTGGAACGAAGATATCCCGCTTACGGGAACCTGGTTCCGCGCGACGTGGCCTCGCGAAACGCCAAATACGTCTGCGACGAAGGCCGGGGGGTGGGAGAAACCCGGTTAGCGGTGTACCTGGATTTTGCCGACGCCATCAAGCGTCTGGGTATTGACGCCATCCGAGACCGTTACGGAAACCTGTTCGAAATGTACGAGCGCATCACTGACGAAGACCCTTACAAAGCGCCCATGCGCATTTACCCGGCCATCCATTACACCATGGGCGGGTTGTGGGTGGATTATAATCTGATGAGCACCATTCCGGGCTTGTTCGTGCTCGGCGAGGCGAACTTTTCTGACCACGGAGCCAACCGGTTGGGCGCCAGCGCCCTGATGCAGGGCCTCGCCGACGGTTACTTCGTCATTCCTTACACCCTCGGGGAGTACCTCGGCGACCTGAAAATTCCCCCGGTCAGCCATGAGCACCCCGCCTTTGCCGAATCCATTGCCGGGGTGCAGGACAACGTGAAACGGCTGACCTCCCTCAAGGGCAAGAAAACCGTGCTGGAATTCCACCGCGAGTTGGGATTGACCCTGTGGGATAAGGTGGGAATGTCGCGGAATGAGCCGGGGTTGAAGGAAGCCCTGAAAATGATCCCCCAACTGCGGGAAGAATTCTGGAAAAACGTTAACGTGCCCGGCAGCGGAGAGCACTTCAACAAAAACCTGGAATTCGCCGGGCGAGTGGCGGATTTCCTGGAATTGGGCGAATTGATGGCCCTGGACGCCCTGGAGCGCAA
This sequence comes from Deltaproteobacteria bacterium, assembly GCA_011526015.1. Taxonomy (GTDB): domain Bacteria; phylum Calditrichota; class Calditrichia; order RBG-13-44-9; family J075; genus JABWBP01. The sequence continues at coordinate 2,777 of WYBG01000028.1, forward strand.
GGAGTCTTGCGGGGGGCATTTCCGGGAAGAATCCCAAACCCCGGAAGGCGAAGCCCTGCGCAACGATGAGAACTTCTGCCACGTGGCCGCCTGGGAATACCGGGGCGAGGGCAAACAGCCGCTGCTTCACAAAGAGCCGCTGAAATTCGAGTACGTGAAACTGACCCAGCGCAGCTACAAATGAAGCGTGACGAGAAGTGAACACTGAAATAAAATAAAGTCGGAGTGGCTATGACGGATTTAGAATTAAAAGAAATGATAAAAAAAAGCGTCCGAGAGGTTTTGCGAGAAGAGCGACTGATACTGCATGAAATTTTGACCCCTTACGTTACCAAAAAAGAATTAGCCGAAATCCGTAACAAATTCGGTTCGCCTGGGAAATACCACGAAGACGATTTTGAGGACATGACGGACTGGATAAGAGGATGAGAGTTAAGGTTAGTCGAAGTGCGGTCAAATTTATTGAGAAAATCACAGAAAAAGACAAAGACCGAATTCGGCAGAAAATCAAGACCTTAGTATTGGCCATCGAAGAACAGGGAATCATCCCTTTCAGAGAAATGGACATAAAGAAACTCTCCGGAGATTGGGTGGGATTCTTTAGAATGAGAGTCGGGAAGATGCGAGTGATCTTCAGAATCGATAAAGAAAAAGATGAGCTATGGGTGTATGAGATCGATTTCCGAGGAGACGTCTATTGATTCATATTGAGGAGAAATAACCATGCCCACAATGACCTTGAAGCTGCAAATCTGGCGGCAAGCCGATTCCCATGAAAAAGGCCGG
>WYBG01000264.1 GCA_011526015.1 Deltaproteobacteria bacterium
GCGATCATCAACTTAGCCCCCGTTTACACGATTCCGGAAGACGATACCCTCTCATTCGACCTGGATACTTTGGCGGCGGACATCGACGATCCGGTGAACAGCCTGATCTGGGAAGTGGAAGTTTTAAGCGGCGGCGGCGCTGCGGACAGCATCCAGGTGGTGTTGAACCTGCTCACCCGGGTGCTCTCGATTATTCCCGATCCGAATTATTACGTCTCGAACCTGGAGTTGCGGTTTACGGTTTGCGACGTCTCCAACGATTGCGATCAGCAGGTCGTGGCGCTGAACGTGCTGTCCGTAAACGATCCCCCGGTGATCAGCGGGCTGCCGGATTCGCTGGCGTTTACGCCGGATTCTTCCGCCAGCCTGAACGTGTGGGATTATGTGGAAGACGTGGAGACGCCGGACTCCCTGTTGAGCTATGCTTTCACGATTTCTACCAATGCAGTGGCATACAGCTACTCTCCCGAGACCGGGTTACTCATACTTGTCGCGCAGCCCGGCTTCGTGGGAGAGGCGTTCCTGACCATCAAAACGACCGATCCGCAGAACGCTTTTGCCCAGGCGACCCTGCGAGTGGTGGTCAATCCCGTGGTGGGGATCATCGAACCGCTCGGCGGCGAGCTTCCCCGGGAATTCGCCTTGCAGCAGAATTACCCCAATCCCTTCAACCCGGAAACCCGGATCAAATTCCAACTGCCTGCCGCGGAGACGGCCACTTTAACGGTGTATAACGTGTTGGGGCAGAAAGTACGCACCCTGGTCAACGGGCGATTAGAGGCCGGTTTTTACGAGGCGGTGTGGAACGGCCTGAACGACCAGGGACAGTCAATGGCCAGCGGGGTGTACATCTACCGCATCGAAGCGGGGAGTTACCGCATGGTGCGGCGGATGGTGCTGATGAAATAAAATCGAATGGCCGGTTGGAAGTTGGCAATTGGCCGTTAAATTTCCCCTACCCCTGTGCCTTCCGGCGAGAGCAGTTCTTTGTGGCAGCTCGAGCCGGAAGGCTTTTTATTTGGGGGGTTGGCTGCGAAGCAGTTCCTTCGGAAAAAGAAATAACGTACCAGATTCCCCCCTTTAATTGCCAATTGCCAATTGCCAAATTTGGCTGGTACATTAAATTTTTCCAACCCCCTTATAGACAAGGTCCAGTAAATCCTTCCTGGCGCGGCGGCGAACCAGGGCTTGCCCCGGGAACCCGGCGTGATCGTCATACTGCCGAAAAATTTTAGCTGTTGCGCCTTTCTCTTTTTATACTTACTTTTTCCACGCTTTCGAGATACCGAATCCATACATTTCACGCGCACCAATGAGAGTGTGAAAGCGTAAAATTGAGTTTGCATTAGCTTGAAGCCCCTGCCGGTTTGTTTAGGCTATGGCGTTTTTGGAAATCAATTTGCGTGAATTTTATTCTCCCGGTTTGCTGATTTTTGGGGCGTTTTCCCCATTGGCGCGCCGGGGCGAGTTTTTCCCGGGGTTCGCGGAATATATCAACTTTTCGCCCGGGCCGCCCCGGGTTTCGCCAATTTAACCCGGAAAAAAATCGGCTGAGAGATTAAAGTTCCTCCTGATCTCATTAATTAAAGCATTCTCTTACATCACCAGGCCCTTTAAATAAAGCGGTGATGCGTATTTCACTAAACTCTAACCACCCGGAGGGGTTATGTCAACTCTAAGATTGTGGATGGTTGCTCATATAGCAGTGTTAGTGCTGGCAAGCATGGTTAATGCCCAGGATCAGAGAATCGATACCCGGGTATGGAACATCTCCTACTGGCAAAAACTGGCCGGTCAGGGACTCGTGGAAGTAGCGCCGGAGGTTCCGGTTGAGCCGGCGGTTCAAACCGGACGGAAAACCGGCATCCCGGGCGCGCACTTCGAGAATACCACGGACGTGCCGATCATCGACGCTTCCAACACCACCCAGAGCGAAAATTCCGTATTCGTGCACCCCCTGAACGTGAATATCGCCCTGAATTCCAACAATTCCACCGATAACCCGGTTACTACCGTCCTCGGGGCGGACTATTGGGTTACCGGCGACGGCGGCGCGACCTGGAACGGCTCGATACAGGGCGCCGGTGGGTTGAACAGCGGCGATCCGGCCGCCGCTATCGACCTGGGCGGCCGCTACTATGTCGGCTATATCGCGAATAATTTCGGGCAGGGGGTAGCCCATTCTACCGACGGCGGGGTGAGCTGGACCCACGTTCAGGTGGCCGACCCCTTTTCTCCCTTCGACCTGCTGGACAAAAACCATTTGTGGGTGGATAACCAACCCGCCAGCCCCCACGAGGGGAATCTCTACAACGCCTGGACCGCTTTTGGAGGGCCTAACAGTAATAAGATCGAGCTTTCGCGATCTACCGACGGGGGCCTCTCCTGGTCAACTCCCCTCAACATCAGCGCGGCGGTGGCCTCCGGCAGCCACGACCAGGGGGTAAACATTCAAACCGGGCCGAACGGGGAAGTGTACGCCGCCTGGTCGATTTATGACAGCTGGCCTTCGGACGAAACCGCCATCGGGTTCGCCAAATCCAGCGACGGCGGCGCGACTTTTCAACCGGCTACCCGGATCATTAGCAATATTCGCGGAATCCGCACCAGCGAGACATCCAAAGGCCACCGCGTGAACTCTTTCCCGTCCATGGCCGTGGATATCAGCGGCGGGCCGCGCAACGGCACGATTTACATCGCCTGGACCAACATCGGCGTTCCGGGGATCAACGCCGGGCCGGATATTGATATTTATATGATCAAATCCACGGACGGCGGGAATAGCTGGTCAACCCCGGCGCGGGTAAACCAGGATCCCTCCGGCCTGGGAAAACAGCACTATTTCCCCTGGGCTACCTGCGACCCCGCGACCGGGGCACTGAGCATCATTTTTTACGACGACCGCAATGTTTCCACCACCCAGGTGGAAACCTGGGTAGCCAACTCCGCCGACGGCGGCAACAACTGGTTCGAGCTCCAGGTTAGCGACGTGGCTTTCAGCCCCTCTCCCATACCCGGTCTGGCGGGCGGTTATTTCGGAGATTACTTAGGCATCTCCGCCCGCTCCGGAAAGGTTTACCCGGTATGGACCGATAACCGCTCCGGCACCGCCCTGGCCTACACTTCGCCTTACTTCCTGGAAGAGGATTCCATTCCCCCCGACCCGGTGACGGACCTGGCCAC
>WYBG01000265.1 GCA_011526015.1 Deltaproteobacteria bacterium
GCAAAATGATTCAAACCCTTACATCAAACATTATTTTGCCATTCAATCATTTTGCCTTTATCGCCAGGCTCACAGTAGCCGGCCTGAAGCATTACAAGCCGGGCAAATAATTTTCTGAAAATCTATAAATGGCATAAAGTAATCTATGGAGGTTAGCGGTTCACCTCAACAGATTATTTCATCAGGAGCATACGATGCGCCTGCGTGTAATCCCCGGCGGTCAGGCGGTAGATATAAATCCCGCTGGCAACCGGAATGCCGCTTTCATCCCGGCCATCCCATACCACCTCGTAAACTCCCGGGGATAATTCTTCATTGACCAGGGTGGTGATCTTCCGGCCAAGAACATCATAAATTTCCAATCTCACCAATCCGCTTGCCCCTTCGGGGAATTCCGCAATCCGAAATCCCAAATTGGTAGCAGGATTGAAGGGATTGGGATAATTTTGCTGTAAAGAGAACTGCGCGGGCGCATGGTTAGGAGTATTTACGAAAGTGGGCAAGTCGCCGCCGATAAACAAACCATCGTCATAGGTGCCGCCGAAAACGATGTCATCCGTATTTACATAAAGGAAATTGAAAGATGGATAAAAGCCGTTCGGTGCGGGCAGACCGTCGTTTTTAGCCGCCCAGTTGCTGCCGCCGTCCCCGGAATAGAAAATGCCTTCCGATTGGGTTGCGGCATAAATGGAATTGCCGGAGTCAAAAGCCAGTCGGTTGACGGTACCATTTGCCGGTAATCCGGCAGCGTTTATGGTATTCCAGGTCGCCCCAGCGTCATCGGTATAAAAGAATTCATCGCCGCCAAACACGGCATATAAGCGGTCGCTGTTATCGATTGCCAGAAAACTGCCGGTGCTGAAGGAGGTTAAGGTAGTATCCGACCAGGTAGCGCCGCCATCGTCAGATATAAAAACAAGTCCATCTAAAAAGAAACTGAAAGCGGAGAAAAAGAGATGCCCCTGGGAACTGACCGCCATTGATTCGATGATAAGATCATTATTCCCCACGGAAATCTGGTTCCAATTATTCCCGTTATCGTCGGAGTAGAATAGCGTTCCCAGGGATTGGGCATGTGTCAGCACATATAAACGGCCGGAAGGAACGGTTTCAATCTGAACAATCCTTTCATTCTCAATTCCAGTGTTTGCCGGTGACCAGCTTTCTCCTGCGTTTGAAGAGCGGAACACCCCGGCAAAAGTGCCGGCAAAAATATCCCCGGTAGTGCCGGCTGCCAGGTCAGTCACATAAAGATTTGCCAGGCCGGTGTTTTTAAGCGACCATCCGCCAAACCCATCTGGAGAGTGGAGAATTCCGCTTCCCCCGGTTGCCAGTAAAAAATCATTGCTGCTAACTGTGAGGGCGGCATTTAAATTCTGAACGTTTATATTCCGGTTTTTCGCTGTCCAGGTATTGCCGGTATCGGTTGATTTGAAAATTCCCCCGGTTTCCGTCCCGATATACAATTCGGAATTGGCGCTGATAGCAATCGTGCGCACCCGTAGATCGGGAAGGTCTCCGTTAACCGCCGTCCAGGTAAGGCCCTGGTCGGTGGAGCGATAAATTCCCTGGTCACTGCTGCCGGCGTAAATATCTCCATTGGGCGCTATCTTCAGGCTGGTTATGTTAAAGGAGCCCAACCCGGAATTGCGGGGAGCCCAGCTTAAACCCTCATCGGTAGAATAAAAAATACCGTCTCCGGCAGAACCGGCATAGAGGTGGCCATTGGCATCAATACTCAGCGCGTTAATGGTAATATTTTCAATATCGGCGTTGCGGGCGGTCCAGGAAGCGCCGTTATTGGTGGACAGGTAAACGCCGTCGTAGGTTCCTGCAAAAATTTTATTAGGGGTCCCAAACGCAAAGGCGCTGACCGGCGAAGGCGGAGTTATTTCCTGCCAGCTAACGCCTCCGTCAAAGGAGCGAAAACTCGGGGTATAAATATGCCCCTGGGAGTTGATGCCGATGGCAGTGATCGTTGCCCCCAAACCGGTGTGGGGGTTATGGGTGATTTGGTTATTCGACCAGGTAATTCCGTTATTGGTGGTCCACCAAACCCCCAGGTGGCTGACCCCAAGATACAGATGGCCGGAAGGGTTGATTGCCAGGCAATTAATATTGGAAACCCCGCTCCCGGCAATCGCTGCCCAGTTATCTCCGCCATCGGTTGAGAGAAAGACATTTGAATATCGAACGGCGAATATATTTCCGGCGTGTATGGCAATGCCGTCGATTCTGCCTCCCCAGAGTTCCCCCGCTTGCTGCCAAAAATTCTCTTGTGCCCGTATATTCAGGGATAAAACCAAAAATAAGCATAACAGTAATCTCTTCATGGGGCGCTCCTTTTATAATGATGAGTTTATTTCTCACGCATGACTGGGTTCTCCACCAATGATTTGGTTTAAGTTAAATCCCGTTTCTGTTATAAGACTGTGACAAAAGTTACGGAGTGAACCTGATGGCGACGATTTTCCCAACGGTATTCGCGCAAGACCTCGTGGATGGTTGTCAGCGGCGGGAAGATGCGGTTTGCGCGCCGGTTGCTCCGCACCTATACCCAACTTGCCACATCGAAAGCGTTCGTTTCTGTGGCTCCGGGTTGCCGGAATATAAAAAACTTTAAAATTTACATAAACCCCACAGGAGTGATTAAATACTTGCTTAAAATCCCGCCTCAAAGTAGATTGCCAGCGCGAAAAAAGTGAAAAAGCCTGCCCTGAGCTTGACGAAGGGTGAAAAATGAAAAGTGCAAAATGCAAAGCTTGTCCCCGCGAATGCGGGGATGAAAAGGAAAACGGGAAGAGGGCAGGGGAGGGGTTGGGAGTGATTGTAAAGTCAGGTGCTAAAATCAGGGCAGCGTTTTTTCGAAACACTAAAACACTCAAACACCAAAACACCCTAATACCAAAACACTAAAAACCCCCCATTGCGATTCCTATGAAAATACCCTCCCTCGCGATCATAGCAACCATGCTGGCGCTTACGGCAATCTCTGCCGGCGAACCTCCCCATAACCGGGTTCCCTCCTGGGCGGCGGAGGCGGTCTGGTATCAAATCTTCCCGGAACGCTTCTGGAACGGCGACCGCGGCAACGATCCCGCTCCGCCGGATTTGTCCGGGGGCTGGCCGTTTTTTGCTCCGGAGGATTGGCAAATCCATCCCTGGACCTCGGACTGGTATGAATTGCAGCCCTGGGAAAAAAACATCGAATGGAGCCGGGTGCTGGATTGGGCAAAACCGGGTGAGCCGAATTTCGACGCCTGCGCGGGGCTGCGCCGCTATGGGGGCGATTTGCAAGGCGTGATCGACCGTTTGGATTACCTCCGGGAATTAGGCGTCACCGCGGTCTATTTCAATCCCCTGTTCGAATCCCCTTCTCTGCACAAGTACGACGCGGCGATGTTTCATCACATTGATAATAATTTCGGCCCCGATCCCGGCGGGGATCGCCATCTCTGGGAAAATGAACATCCCGCCGACCCCGCCACCTGGCATTGGACTGCCGCCGACCTCCTGTTCCTGGAATTGATCCGGGAATGCCGCCAGCGCGGGATCAAGGTGATCATCGACGGGGTGTTCAACCATACCGGGAATACGTTCTGGGCCTTCCGGGACCTGCTCAAAAATCAGCAAAAATCGCCCTATAAAGATTGGTACGTCATCAAACAGTGGGATGATCCCGCCACCCCCGGGAATGAGTTCGATTACCAATGCTGGAACGGCATCCATACCCTGCCGGAGTTCCGGCAGGATGAAAACGGCCTGGCGAGCGGTCCCCGGGAGCACGTGCACGCCATCGTCAAACGCTGGATGGACCCCGACGGCGACGGGGACCCCTCGGACGGCATCGATGGCTGGCGGCTCGACGTGGCCGAAAAGGTGCACCTCAACTTCTGGAAAGAATTCCGCGGTTGGGTGAAGGAGATCAACCCGGAGGCGTACCTCACCGGGGAGGTGTGGTGGGAGGACTGGGGGCAGTACCGCATGTTCAACGCTGCGCCCTGGTTCGATGGCGCATTCGACGCGGTGATGAACTACCGCTTTGCCCGGGCCCTGCAGCAATTCGTGATCAACCGGGCGCAGCAGATCTCCGCGCAAGCTTTTGTTGACAGCTTGCAGGCGGTCTATCGCGATTATCCCTGGCAAAACGTGCTGGCCTGCCAAAACCTGATGGACAGCCACGACGTGGATCGCCTCGCCTCCCAGATCGTCAATCCCGACCGCTGGTACGACCACGGCGCCAATCCCCTGCAAAACCCGGCGTACGATGTTCGCAAACCCACCGATTTGGAGCGCCGCAAGCAGCGGCTGATCATCGGGCTGCAAATGGCCCTGCCCGGCGCGCCGATGGTCTATTACGGCGACGAAGCGGGCATGTGGGGCGCAGACGATCCGGATTGCCGCAAGCCCATGCTCTGGCCGGAATTGCAATACGACGCCGAGGCTGCCCATCCTCTAAGAAAATCCCGCCCCGCGGATTCCGTGGCCTTCGATCAGCAGTTGTTCGAGTGGTATAAGAAACTGATCGCCTTGCGCCGCCGGAACCGGGAGCTGGCCCTGGGCGGCATCGAATTCCTCCAGACCGGCGACATTGCCGGCGAGGCCACTGACAAAGTCGGTTCCGAAGCGAAACCTGCGCCGAAAACCCTGGCCTTCCGGCGGGATTGGGAGGGGCAAACCTGCGTGGTGGCGGTGAACAGCGGCGAGGAGGCCGCCTCCATCGAACTGAACCCGGGAGAAAATATTACCCCCGGCGCTGTTTTAACCGATCTTCTCGATAACTCCGCGCAACCGCTGCCAGCCGCGAAGATTTCCGTCTCATTGGAACCATTGGAAATCAAAATATTCAAAATTACCCCATCATCCCGTCACCAATGAAGCCTGCCCCGCTCTCCACATCCCGCCGCATCCTCTTTACCGCGCTGATGCTGCTCCTCCCGGTTCTGCTGCTAACGCTGGCTGAACTGGCCCTGCGCCTGTTCGGTTACGGGGAGAGTTACCCGCTGGTACATAAAAGAATCATCTTCGGGAAGGAAAAATACGTGGTCAACCGGGAGATCGGGCAGCGCTATTTTTTCCTGCCGGAAGCGAAAACCCCGGAAGCCAGCGAGGAAGTGTTCGACCTCGTTAAAAAGCCCAATACCGTGCGCATTTTTTGCCTGGGCGAATCGACCACCGCGGGATTTCCTTACGAGATCAACGCCACCTTCCCGTTCCAGTTGCAGCACCGCCTGCGCGAGGCGCTCACGGAAAGCGGGGCGGAGGTGATCAACTTAGGCATTGCCGCGGTGAACAGCCACACCGTGCGGGATTTGCTCCCGGAGGTGTTAGAATTGCAGCCTGACGTCCTCATTATATATATGGGGCACAACGAATTTTACGGGGCGCACGGGGTAGGCTCTTCCCAATACGTCAGCAGCAGCCGCTGTTGGATTGCAACGTACTTGAAATTGCGCCGGCTGCGCCTTACCCGCTTGCTGGAACAGGCCATCAGCGGGGTAGGGAGAAAACCCGGCGCAGATAAAGCCTCGCCCCGCTCCATGATGGAAGCGATGGCGAGAGATCAGGCCATTCCCCTGGATTCGGAAAAATTTCAAATCGCCTGCCGCAATTTCGAGGGAAACTTAAAGGACATTATCGAAAGCGCCAAAAACCGCAACGTGCAGGTGCTGGTGAGCAACCTGGTCTCCAATTCGAAGGACCAGTCGCCCTTCGTTTCCGGTTACTCTCCCGCGACGGATGAATTTACCCGCCGGCGCTGCGAGAGCCTGTTGTTAGAGGGCCGGGGCCTGCTGGAGTCCGGGCAGTTTGAAGCGGCGCGGGAATCCTTTACCGGCATCCTGGAACTGGATAGCGCCGCAGCGGAAGCGCACTATTACCTCGCTAAATCCATCCTGAGCGCCGGCGACAGCGCCCGGGCCCATACCTATTTCGCCAAAGCCCGAGACCTCGACCGCTTGCGTTTCCGCGCCCCCGCGGCGTTCAACCGCATTATCGAAAAGGCCGCTAAGGAAACGGATGTTCCGTTAGTAGATATGGAAGCGGTGTTCGAAACCGCCAGCCCCGGGGGAATTCCCGGCAAGGAGCTGTTTTGGGAGCACCTTCACCCCAATTTCGACGGCTACCGGTTGATGGCGCAGGCGTTCCTGGAGGCGCTGCGCACCCTCCAGGTGATCAATCCCCCGGAACCGATCGGATATAGAGATAAATTATTCCAACCGGAAAATCTGCAGCGGATCATCAGGGAATTCCCCCGCGACAGCGCCGGTGTGACGGAATTGGACCTGGAATTCGGGGCATATCGCAACTTTTTCCTGGTGAACCGCTGGCCTTTTCCGGAGCGCCCGGTGGACCTGGCGAGCTATCAGCCGGTCGGCTCGGAAATCACCAAATCCCTGGCCGTCAAACACTTCCGGGAGAATACCTACTGGGATGAGGCGCATTACGAGTTGGCGCAGCATTACTCCGACCAGGGCCAGCCCTACCGCGCCTTGCGGGAGTACCGCGCGGTTCACCTCGCCTTCCCGGAAAATTACATCCCCCCGATGAAAATGGGTGACGTGATGATCGGCCTGCAACAATACCCGGTCGCGAAGCGCTGGTACGACAAGGCGCTGGAACTGGATCCGCAAAATCCCTTCCTGCTGGCGAAAATGGGCAACCTGTACGTCTTCGTGCGCCAGTTCAAAGAAGCGGTGGAATATTTTACTGAAACCTTGAAAGCGGATTCGACCCGCCCGGTATTCTCGGCCTATGAAAAAGCCAATCTTCTCTACCTCGCCGGGGTCAGCCACGCCAATTTGAAAAACTGGCCGGAAGCCCGCCGCCTGCTGGATGAAGCCCTGCGCTTGCAGCCCGGCTTCGAGCCGGCGGAAAAACTGAAACTGGATATACAAAGTTATCTTGCCAACACTAAAGAATAGTGTTCAGGTGTTCAGGTATCATTGAACACCGCTGTCGCCGCACTAAAACACTAAAACACCGGAACACCTTAACACTCGAACACATCATGCCTCGCAACTTTTTTCTTACAATCGCAATCCTTTTGGTCATAGTAATGGCCGGGTGCAAAGAAAAATCGCCGGCGCAGCAGGCGGTGGCGCGGGTGGGGAATGAGGAAGTCCGCTTCGACGATTTTCTTTACGATTTTACGGTTTTTCCCCAGTACCGCGGCGCCCTCACCCTGCGCGAAGCCCGCTTGCAGCATCTCAACCAGATGGCGGATCGGGCCGTCCTGTACCTGGCCGCGGAAGAGGACGGCCTGGAAAACACTCCCGAAATTCAGAGCCGCCTGCGCTACATCGAGCATAAGGAAGTATTGAAGCGCCTCTACCAGAAGGACGTGCTCGATAAAATCCCGGTCAGTGATGAAGAGGCCTGGGAAGAGTATAAGCGCAGCAGCATCCAGGTAAGACTCCGCCACCTGTTTGCTCCGACCCGTGAAGAAGCGGAAATCTATTACCGCCGCTTACAATCCGGGGAGAGCTTTGCGAAACTTGCCCGGGAAACCTTTCTGGACTCCACCCTGGCCGGCAGCGGCGGCGACCTCGGTTTCGTCGCGATTCCGGACCTCGACCCGTTCCTGGCTGACAGCGTTTATAACCTGCGCATCGGGCAGGTATCCCAACCTCTGAAATCCTCCTTCGGGTATCATATCATGCGGGTGGAGGACGTCAAGCAGTCGGTCTTCCTGAGCCGGGAGTACTTTACGGAGCACAAAGAGGATTACGCCAATTCCCTGAAAAACCGCCGCGCCCGGGTAAGAAGCGCCGAGTATTTGGCGGAGAAACTGAAGGGCAAATCCGTGACCGTCAAAACCGCGGTGATGCGGGAGTTGCTGGATTTCAGCAAGGGATACATCAACCTTCGCCGCCAGGAGACGCCCCTGCCGGCGCCCCGGGTAACCGACCTCGAATTAGAAAACCTTGCCGGCAATGCCGGGGACTTGTTCGACCGGGCGCTGGTAGAATTCAACGGCGAGAGCTGGAGTGTGGGGGAATTTTTGGGTAAACTTCAAGAGATGCCTCCCTTGCACCGCCCTTCTATCAGCAACGAGAAGGCGCTGGCGCGCCACCTCATCGACATGGTGCGGGATGAATTGCTGCTGCGGGAGGCCTACCGCCAGGGAATTCACAATGACCGGGCGCTGCAGGAAACCACCGGCCACTGGCGCAAACAATTATTGGCGGACGAGTTCAAAAAGCGTATTTATTGGGCGGAGTACCAGCAGGAAGACCCTGAAAAGTGGCAGGCCCGCAAGGCGCTGTACCAGGATTTAAAAAACCGGGCGCCGGTCTCGATCGATACTACACTGCTGTTCCATGATGTTACCGGAACGCAGTTGCAGCAACAAATTACCGCGCTGCCGGCGGTGATCCGGGAATACTACGTCTGGTAAGCCGAAAGGATGGCCGGCATTATAGCTCCGCCAGATACTGTTGAATGAAAACCGGAAGGCTGCATACGCGAATATTCCTGGAAAGGAGATAATCATCGGACGCCGGGGTTATGATGTAATTTTTAGCTGTGCCCAGGTCATTTATGCTTTCCCAAAATCCCTTCTGAGCTTTTGGAGTAGAAGTATATTTGATTTCTATAGCGGCAACCGGGGTATGCGCTTTAGCGATTAGCAAATCGCATTCTGCGCCGGACTGGGTGCGGTAAAAGTATAAATCCCGGTCGCTGTTTACCAGGTTCCTGATTTGTTCGATGGCATATCCCTCCCAGGAAACGCCGATCAAGGGGTGGCCTTGGAGTTCTTCAAAATCGGCAACTTTGAGCAGGCGATGGAGAATCCCGCTGTCACGCAGGTAAATTCTGGGCGATTTTACCAGCCGTTTTTTAATGTTGGTATAGAAAGGGATCAAACGGCGTACCAAAAGCGCCCCTTCTAAGAAATCTAAATACCGGTTTACGGTAGTATGGGAAACCCCCAATGCCCGGCCAAAATGGCTGGCGTTCCACACCGCTCCATGGTAATGTGCCAACATCGTCCAAAA
>WYBG01000266.1 GCA_011526015.1 Deltaproteobacteria bacterium
GGCAGGCGCGCTCGGTCTCCCTGCGGGGCATGGCAAAGGAAGAGGCGCTGCTATTGGTCAAAAACGAGGGCGTGCGCCTGGGTTTGAACCTGCAGGCGCTGGCAGAGGAGGAGCAAAACTTCCAGCGTTTTTACGAAGCCACCGGCGGCGCGCCGTTGGCGATCCGCTGGGCGATCGGGCAGATCAAACAGCGCGGGCAATCCATCGAAGGGGTGCTCAACAGCCTGCACGGGGCGCGAGGAGACATCTTCGAGTTCATCTTCCAGCGCGCCTGGTCGCTGCTCTCCGAACCGGCGAAAAAAATCCTCACCGTCATGCCGGTCTTTGCCGCCTCCGCCTCCAAAGCGGCCATCGAAGCCGCCGGCGAGGTGCACCACTGGGAATTGGATGAAGCCTTAGGGCAGTTGGTAGAGCTGTGGCTGTTAGAGGCCAGCGAGCAGTTGGATGAAGCGAAGAGGCGCTACCAACTCCACCCCCTCACCCGCGCGTATGCGCATAACAAACTTTCCCAGGTGCCCGATTTGGAGCGCCAGGCCAGGGTGCGGCTGGCGGAATTTTTTGAGACGTTTGCAATAGAGCGGGGCGGCGACCGGTGGAGTTGGGAACGGTACGATGAGATCGAAGAGGAGAAGGATAATATTTTTGAGTTGATTGAGTGGTGTTTTGAGAATGGAGAAGGAGAAGCAGGAATTAAATTAACCCGATCAGTTAATTTTTTTATGTACCAAAGGGGTTTTCATCATGAATTTCGGCTTTTCGGCCATCGAGCAATTGAGACAGCAAGAAAGAAGGGTGAAGATGCAGAACTTGCTTGGTTGCTCGTTCACATTATTGGCCCAATAGAGACAACTGGATGGAACTTGGAGCAGGCCGAGGCTTTGCTTAAGGAAGGCCTCACGATATATGAAAATCTTGAAGATTATCAAGGAATTGTTGATGCCCTGCGTGCCTTGGGGACTACAATGAGTTTAAAAGGGGATTTTGCTACTGCCAGAAAGTTCTATAAAAGAGGCATTGCTTTAGCTGAAAATTTATCTGATGAGTTGAGCGTAATTCGTTTTAAAAGAAGATTCTCTTGGCTTGATAGCATTGAGGGAAATCTCAAGAAAGCCAAAGAGGGATTTGAATCAATTTTACCTTTTATGCGAAAACATGAAAACGAATTGCCTTTAATTAGTACCTTAGGAAATCTTGCGGAAGTTTATTATAAGCTCGGCGATTACGAGACAGCATTCAAGATTGGAAGTGAATGTTTGCATCTAGCAAAAAAAGGGAAGATAAGAGCTGCTATTGGTGCAATTTTACTTAATTTAGCGAAAACTGAATTGGGTCGAAGTAATTATTCCAAAGCTTTGTCTTTTGCCCAACAATCTTTAGAGCTTTATGAGAGAGGGATAAATCGCAAAAGAATCGAAGAAACCAAAACCCTCATCCAGCAATTACAGGAAAAGCTGGGGAAGTGAATTATCGAAATAAAAGGCTTGCAGCGAGGCAAAATCACTAACAACTAACGCTTTGTTGGCCTGTTTTCAATCGCTAAATTATTCCGGCACATAAATGAAAACGACGAATTACTTTAGCGCCAGCGTTATGAAACGGCGTCCTTATCTTAAAATGGAATGGATCGAATATGTGCTGAACAATGCTGTTCGAATCGAAGTACAACCAAACCGGCGCATTCGCCGCTGGGCATTTATTTCGGAAGCGGGCAAATATTTGCGGGTAGTTACTGAACCTGACGGGGAAACCGTGCACAATGCCTTTTTTGACCGCAGTTTTAGACCATAATCAGGAGAAAATAAAGCCATGTTTTTCAAATATGACCCGGACACCGATATGCTTTATATTGAACTGAACAACGCACCCAGCGTGGAATCGGAAGAAGTAGCCCCCGGCGTGGTTCTCGATTTTGATGCCCAGAACCGATTGGTGGGCATCGAGATCGAAGACGCCAGTAAATTGTTAGATCTCTCCAAACTTGAAATATCGGCCTTGCCGTTTGCAGAAATCATTTTTACCAAACATATCCCGGAGAAAGTTTAAAACCCAACCCATTGGGTTATTTCTTCCCTCCAATTTCATTAACGCTCTTACTGAGGACTGTGGAAGAGAAGGAGTGGTTATAGGTAGATTCCCGCATTCGCGGGAATGACAAAGTACACTTAATAGCTGTCACTCCTGCGAATGCAGGAGTCTCATTCCACAGTTCTCCGTATTAGCGTTCATTAAAATTAACCGTGAATATTGCACAGAGGTATGAAAAATGTCCTCCCTGCCCATCAAGGAAAAAATTGTTGAAGAACTGGCGCAATTGCCGGAAGAGAGTGTGCGGGAAGTTTATCAGTTGGTGCAAAAATTAAAACTGCAACTTGCCGGGCAATCTGCTTCCCGGGAGCCTGCCCAAAGCGGCGCATCTTCCCATAATGGCCAGGCCTGGAAAGAATTCTTTGAGATCGGCGACGCCCTGATGGCCAGTGATGCGCCGGAATTAGAAACCCTGACCACTTCGGTGCTAAAGATGCGGCGGTGAGGCAATGTACACGATTGATGCCAGTGTATGGGTAAATGGGTTCGATCAGCGTGAACCGGGGTATGAATTCAGCCGCGATTTGCTGAATTTGTTGGCCACACGATCACTTCCTGTTTTTATCCCCAATTTAGTGCTCGCAGAAGTTGCCGGCGCTATCAGCCGCACCCGGAATGCTCCAGAACAAGCTCCGGCTTTTGCAAACTCACTTTCTAACCTGCCCAATGTGACCTTCCTGCCTCTTGATATGATACGGATTCGGCGAGCTCTGGCATTAGCGGCAAACCAGGGCCTGCGGGGAGCGGATTCTCTTTATGCTGCGGTCGCGGTGGAAGCAAATTGCACCTTGATCACCCTCGATAACGAACATCTAACGCGGTTGATCGACATTGTACCGACTTGCACACCCCGGGCAGCGTTGGAAAATCTACAAAGAGAAGAGGGAGAAGAAGGAAATGGCTGAGGATAATTCTTACCGGCAATCACAAGAAAAACTGGCAGCCCCCCGAAAGGCAAAGAACTCGTGAACATCAACCCCGAAAATCTCCGCTTCATCATGGGCTTCAAGCTCAAGCAGTTTCGGATCGAGAAAGGATTGTCGCTCTCGGAACTGGCGGAAAAGACCAGCCTCTCGGTCTCCTACCTCAGCGAGATCGAAAAAGGGAAAAAATATCCCAAACCGGAGAAAATCCTGCAACTGGCGCAAGCACTGGAAGTGCCTTTTGACGACCTGGTCTCCCTGCAAGTAAGCCGGGAGGCGGATTTGCTGCCGGTGATCCTCTCCTCCCCGGTGATCAAGGAGTTTCCCTTCCGCATGTACGGGGTTTCCCCGCAGGATTTGCTGGCGCTCATTACCGGGGACACCGAAAAGGCCGGGGCGCTCATCCGCACCTTCCTGGAAATCGGGCGGGATTACGACATGCGGGTGGAGCACCTGCTGTTCGCGGCGCTGCGCTCCTACCAGCAGATGCACCTCAACTATTTCGAGGAGATCGAGAACGCCGCGGCGGAGTTTGCGGCGGGCAACGGCTGGAAAACCAACCCGGCGATCCCGGCGGAGAACTTGCAGCAATTTTTGGTGGAAAAACACGGTCTCCAGATCGATGAAAGTTCGCTGCGGAGTTACCCGGAGCTGCAAGAAGTACGCTCGGTGCGAATCGACGGAAAAGCCCCGAAACTGCTGATCAAAAACGAGCTGCTCCCGGCCCAGAAAGCCTTCATCTTTGCCCGGGAGATCGCTTACCGCCACCTGGAGTTGAAAGAACGCACCCCGGTGTTCCCCTCCGCCGCCATGGGAAGCTTCGAGCAATTACTCAACGATTTCAAAGCATCCTATTTTGCCGGGGCGCTGCTGCTAAAACGTGATCTGCTCTGCCGGGATTTCGAAGCATTCTTCAAACGCGATCGCTGGGACGGAAACGCCTTTTTAGCCCTGATCGAGCGCTACGGGGTCACGCCCAAGACCTTTTTGTACCGCCTCAGCCAGTTGCTGCCGCAGTTTTTTGGTTTGCGGGACATCTTTTTTTTCCGCTTCAACAACGCCGCGGGCAGCGAGCGCTACAGCCTGGCCCGCATGTTCAACCTCTCGCGGATGGCGATTCCCAACGGCGTCGGCATGAAAGAGCATTATTGCCGGCGCTGGATGGCCATCAAATTGCTCAAACAAGTCGCGGAGCAGCCGGCCGGCCGACCCAACGCCATCCTGATCGCCCCCCAACGCTCCCGTTTCCTCGACTCCGGGGTAGAAGTATTCAGCATTACCCTGGCGGGGGCTTCTCCCCTGGAAAAGGACCTGAACCTGAGCGGGACGGTCAGTTTTATCGTGAACGAGCACTTCAAGAAAACCGTGGGGTTTTGGGACGATCCCGCCATTCCCCGCGCCGAGGTCAACGAAACCTGCGAGCGCTGCGGGCTTTCGGAAGAAGCGTGCCGCGACCGGGCGGTTCCGCCCACCTTCTTCCAGAAGCAGCAGGAACAGAAAAACCGGGATAAGATTCTAAATCAGTTGATTCAGAATATAAAACAGGGCTGAACCGTGCTCAGGTGTTCATGTGTTCGAGTGTTCATGTGCTTGAACACATGAACACTTGCGCACTTGAACACATCAAAAAAGGGAGCAAACCTCTATGCCACAATCCAACGGTTCAAGAAAAGCGGTATTAGTTGACGGCGTTCGGATACCTTTCTTACGGTCCGGAACGGATTACCAGGACCTCATGGCTTACGACCTGGCCCGGATGGCCATTCAATCCCTGTTAACCAAAACCCAGTTGGAACCGGGGAAAGTGGACTGGGTGATCATGGGCTGCGTGGTATCGAACATCTCCACCAGCAACGTGGCCCGCGACGCCGCCCTGGCCGCGGGAATTCCCAGCAAAGTGCCCGCGTTTACCGTCACCCTGGCCTGCGTCTCCGCCAACAAAGCGATCACCAGCGCGGTGGACTTGATCCGCACCGGCCAGGCCGAGGTGGTCATCGCCGGGGGAACGGAGAGCCTCTCCGACATTCCCATCCGCTACCGCAAACCCTTCCGCAAAAAGCTCATCGAATCGCAAAAGTACCGCAAGCCCGCGGATTACCTGCAATTTGTGCAGGGATTGAAATTCAGCGACGTGCTGCCGGAAATCCCCTCCATCGCCGAATTTTCCACCGGGCGCAGCATGGGGCAGGACTGCGACCGCCTGGCGGCGCGCATCGGCGTTACCCGTGAAGAACAGGACCGGTATGCGGTGCGCTCTCACCTCCTGGCTGCTAAAGCCGCCGCAGAAGGGCTTTTGAAGGAGGAAGTTGCGCCGGTAGCCGTTCCCCCCCGGTTCCAGGTGGTGGATAAAGACAACGGGGTGCGCGGGGATACCTCGGAAGAGAAAATGGCGCAGTTGAAGCCCGCCTTCGTCAAGCCCTACGGAACCCTCACCGCCGGGAATTCCTCGTACCTCACCGACGGCGCCGGGGCGCTGCTGATTATGGCGGAAGAAACCGCCCGGGCTTTGGGATATAAGCCTAAAGCGGTGTTCCGCGCTTCCGCCTACACCGCCCAGGACCCCGGCGAAGAGCTGTTGTTAGGCCCTGCCTACGCCACTCCCAAAGCGCTGGATCAGGCCGGCCTGAGCCTGAAAGATATCGACGTATTCGAGTTCCACGAAGCCTTTGCCGCCCAGGTGGTCGCCAACCTGAAGTGCCTCGACTCCGACCGGTTCGCCCGGGA
>WYBG01000029.1 GCA_011526015.1 Deltaproteobacteria bacterium
AGAACTTCCGCGCGAATATTGGGAAGATCGCCGGATTCCAGCATCTCCTGCATTACATCGGGCCTGGCCCCGTCGATCAGGTACAGAACGGTGAGTTTTTTGCGGGCGGACATGATTATTCGAGACCTCTTCTTTATGATTTGACGGCTCTGCCCCGGTAATACCAGCGCTCTTGCGATACACGCAAAAAGCGCGTAAATATGCACAAAGTTCCTCGAAATGCCAACTCAAAGTTTATGAGCTGGCGCGAAAAAATTTATACTTGCTTATGAAAAATCTTTGCCATATCTTTTTACGTGATCAAATATTCACTAAACCAGGTTGTGATCGTCTAATTCAAATAAAGGAGTCTGCCATGAAGCAGCTAAGTATCGTACTAATGGTTCTGGCGTTCTTTGCCCAGGTTCTGCTGGCCCAGCCGGAGAAGAGTGAAATGCCGCAAAAAGATAAACCGGCAAAAGAAGAAAAAGCCATGCCGCAGGATAAGGCCGCGGATAAGAAGATGCCCATGCAAGAGATGAAAACCGATGCCCCGGCCGAAGAGATGGCGCCCCCCGCCCCCCTCAACGACCCCTGGACGAAGTGGATCGTCGGTGAATGGGAAGGGGAGACTAAATCCAACGGGGGTAATTCCAAAGAGTGGATGAAAATCGAAATAGCCTTGGGCGACCAGTTTTGCGTCATGCATCTGAAGAGCACCATGACCAGTATTTCCGATGAGGGGCTGAAAATGTGGAATATGACCCGGGAGCATGCAGAAGAGATGATGAAAACGCCCTACCAGGGAATGGGTCTTCTCACCTTCGATCCGAAAACCGGGGAAACTATCGGGTACTGGTTCGATAGCTGGCGGGGGGCCTACCAGGGCCGCGGTAAATTAGAAGGGAGCAAAGAGACCGTGAATTGGAGCGGCCCGATGGGTACTTCCGTGCGTACCACTGAAAAGCTCAATGAAAATGAAATGCGGATGACCTTCAAGGAAACGATGCCCAACGGAATAGTTGCGGAAGGCTCCGGAGTAATGCGGCGCAAGAAATGATTTCCCCGCAGCCGCGGCTGTTTTTCGCCCTGCCCGTTGCACGGATTTGGGGTGAAAAACACGAGCTTTGAGTTTTGGGAATGATCCCGCCAAAGAAGCATCGTAACTGTTCAGCCCACGAGATACGCAAACCAACGATTCGTTTATTCTGTGTATTTAGTGGGCTGAATGGTAACGAAGATCAAATCAATCTATCCTCCCTGAAAAAAAATCCTGCCAACTGTCTTTTTCGTCACGACAAATGTTCCAATCTTGATTTTCTTTCCGAACGCAATACCCGCTTCAGGCGGTATTTATGGGATGCTGCGGTATGGAAAATCTAAAATTAACGACAGGGGCCCCATGGTAACAGAGCACAGGAGTCTTCAAACCACCCCGGAAGTTCTTGCCCACCGGCACGATGTCTTCATTTGTTATTGCGAAGCGGATGATAGATTTGCCACCCGGCTGGCCAGGTTTCTTAAAAATTATAATCCCCCACCCAAACTGCATCATCGGCCCTTGCGGAAATTGAAGGTTTTCAAAGATGCGAACGGGCTGAACGGCACGGAGTTCGGGCAGTATATCGAACGGGAGCTGCTGCGCTCGCAGAAAATGATCGTTATCTGCTCCCCCAAAGCCCGGAAGAGCCAGGATGTGAATGATAAAATTCTCCGATTTGCGGAGCGGAACGGGGCGGATAACATAATCCCCGTTATCGTAGAAGGGATCCCCAACGACCAGGCCGGCCCGGAAGACGAAAATAACCTGGCGTTTCCGGAAGCACTCTACCAGGTAATGAACCAGCCGCGCGGTAATAATTACAGCGGGTTCAACCTCTTCAAAGATAAATTCCACAAGGGCGCTTATGAGGGAGAGTGGTACACCCTGCTGGCGAACCTTTATGATGCCAACCGGCTTGAAATCGCCCAGTTAGACCGCGACCGGCGTTTTCAGCAAAAACGCCGCCGGGTGCTTGCCCTGGTCGCGGCGCTGCTGCTTGCAGGGATGATCTGGGGAGCGCTGGCGTGGAAGAGGCAATCGGAGCAAGAAGCCCGGCAGCGTATGTGGCGCGGCTCTACCGCGCAACATTTCTGGGAACGAAGCCGCCTGGCCCGCTCGGAAAACGACCTGCTGCTTTCCCTGCACCTGGCCGCAGAGGCGATAGACCTCACTTCTAGCCGCGAATTGCGGGAGACGATCCTGCAAGAAACCGTGGAGATTCAACCGGCCATGCGGTTGGAATTCGTTCTCCGGCACAGCGGCAAAGTAGCGGGTGCGCGATTTAACCGCAATCGAAGCCTGGTGCTGACCTGGAGCGACGACAGCACCGCCCGGCTCTGGAATGTCGAAAACGGGCAAGAAGTTTTTCCGCCCCTTAAGCACGAAAATTGGGTGTACGGAGCGGTATTCACCGGGGATGAAAATCGCATTCTTACCTGGAGCGCGGACGGCGCTGCCCGGTTCTGGAGCGCTGAAGACGGGCAGTTGCTCTCACCCATCTTACGCCTCGCCAGCGGCGTCATCGGGGCCATTTTTAACCGGGATGAAAGCCGCCTGCTCACCTGGCATGATGATTTTTCCGCCCAGCATTGGGACCTCGCCAGCGGCGCGCCGCTCGGCGCAAGAGCGCAGCATGATGGATGGATCAACGGGGCGGGGTTCAATTTCGATGAAAGGGAATTTTTGACCTGGAGCGACGACAGCACCGCCCAACGCTGGGACGCCCGCACCGGTGAACCGGTCGGGGGGCCGCTGCGCCATAAAGGAGCGGTCAACGGACTGATCTTCAGCAGCGATTTTACTCGCTTCCTGACCTGGAGCGCCGACAGCACCGCCCGGTTGTGGGCGGCTCATTCCGGGAAACCGGCCGGGCTGGTCCTGCGCCATGAGGCGGAGATTATTGGCGCTTGTTTCGACAAATCCGAAACACGCCTGCTTACCTGGAGCCGCGACAATACCGCTCGCTTATGGGATGCGCAAACCGGGGGAGAGGCCGTTCCTTCCCTTCGCCATAATGGATGGGTGTTAGGAGCGGCCTTTGACCGGGACGAAAACCGCATCCTTACCTGGAGCCAGGATAATACCGCCCGCCTGTGGGACGCCGCCACCGGCCAGCCGCTCACCGCGCCCCTGCCGCACAGTTCCGGCCCCCTGCGCAACGATGCCGGCGTCTTTGGCGCGGCCCTGAATGAAACCGGAACTGTGATTCTTAGCTGGGGCGATGATAACACCGCCCGACTCTGGGACGTCGCTGCCGGGCGGCAAATCGGCCCGCCGCTACAGCATGATAACCGTAACGGGCACAATCACGAAGTGGTAGGAGCGATAGCCAGCCCGGATTTCAGCGCCATTTTAACCTGGAGCACCGACAACACCGCCCGGCTCTGGAAAACCGGCGGATTCGCCTCCAATTCGAGAATGAATGGGGAGGCCGGTGTCGATGCAGATTTCCCTGCGGAAGCCTTCAAACTTCAAGTAATGGCGCTCACCGGGACCGAGCTCGACTCCTTGCGCGGGGTGGCGGCGCTCTGCCTGGAACCGCAGCGCTGGCAGCAGCTAAATGCCGAATATGTGCGAATCGCCAGGGAGCATTACCGGGAGTGCCGCTATCCCCGGTACAACCTCTGGGCGCGGTTGTATCCCCGGGAAGCCGGGAAACTACCCTGAACAAGATTGAAGATTGAAGATTGAAGATTGAAGATTGAACTGACGGTTCGCTCAAATTTTTTGCAGTTCAAATTTTCCTTAAGTTGTTATTATGAAATAGCTTACACAAAATTCCTAAAATTCGTGACTCGCTTGGGGAAAATACTCCACAGAGTAACTTCGGGCGAAATTCACGAGAATTTTCCGATCCAACCGGTCGGAGATGGAAAAAATCAAATTTTCTGCCTCAATTTGGTTAATTTTGCTCCGTTAAGGCGGAATTCGCATCGAGAAATTTTAAACTGCGAAAAAAATGAGCGAACCGTCAG
>WYBG01000267.1 GCA_011526015.1 Deltaproteobacteria bacterium
GCCACGCCCTGGGACTGCGCCACCGCATCGAGCACGCCCAGTTGCTGCACCGGGATGATATTCCCCTCTTTTCCCGCTTCCGGGTGGCCGCCAGCGTTCAGCCGATCCACCTGGCCGCGGATATTCCCCTCATCGAACGCTACTGGGGAGCGCGGGGGCGCTACGCCTACCCTTTCGGAAGCCTGTTGAAGAGCGGCGCCCGGCTGGTTTTCGGTTCCGACGCGCCCATCGAATCCTTCGATCCCTGGAAGGGGATGTACAGCGCCGCGGCGCGAAAATACCGCTGCAATCCCGCGGAAGCGCCGTATTACCCGGAAGAGCAAATTGCCATATCCGAAGCCGTGGCCGCTTATACCGCCAACAGCGCCTACCTGGCCGGCGAAGAGAGCCGCCGGGGATCATTGGCGAAGGGAAAACTGGCCGATTTTATCCTGATCGACCAGGACATTTTCAGCGAACCGGCGGAAGCGCTGCTGCAAACAAAGGTGTTGGTGACGGTATTGGACGGGCAAATCGTGCATCAGGCGATGTAAAGCGGCAGGGTTAGCCGGAGTGCAAAACTTCTATAGTGCCATTTGGCACTTTGGCTATATCCTTTCACTCGTTGCTAAACTCTGTTTAGCAACGGGCTAATAGACGAAACTCAGTTTCGTCTATTATTGCACTCCAAAACAGAGTTTTGGAGCGAGTTCGATCTGAACAACTCCCGGAATGCAACCGAGATGACAAATGGCACTATCTGAAGCTTTGCGTTCCATTCCAACAGAAAAACATCACTGTATTTTTAGCGCCGCCAGGCTTTCCACGTGGTAGGTCTGGGGAAACATATCGAACGGGAAAATCTCTTTGCAGCGGTACCCGGCCTGGTCGAAAACCTCCAAATCCCGAACCAGGGTTTTGGGATTGCAGGAGAGGTACACCACCGTACGCGGCCCGGCGGCGCAAATTTCCCGGATCAATGTTTCCTCAATTCCCTTGCGGGGCGGATCGGTGATGATCACTGCCGGTTGTAAGCCGCCTTCCCGCAATTCGCGGAATTTCTGCCGCGCGTCCCCGCTGAAAAATTCCGCGTTGCCGGCGTTGTTGTCGGCGGCGTTTTGCAGCGCCGCGGAAACCGCGCCGGGGTTCGACTCGATGCCGATCACCTGCCTCACCTTATCCGCCAGGTGCAGGGCGATGGTCCCTACCCCGCAGAAAAGATCCAACAGGACGTCCCCGGGCTGAAGCCCGGCAATCTGCGCAAGTTTGTCTAACAGCCGCACCATTTGCACCGAGTTGACCTGGAAAAAAGTGTGGGGGTAAACCCGGTAACGCCGCCGCCCCAGGCGTTCTTCGATGTAGGGCTCCCCCCAGGCGGTAATATTTTGCTCTCCCAAGATCAAGTTGGTTTTTTCGCTATTCAGATTGATCTGCACCCCGTGGAGGGAAGGCAAACCCGCCTTCAGCTCCCGGAGCAGATCCGGAAGGTGGGGAATTTCTCTGGCGGTCGCCACCAATACCACCATCAATTGGTGGGTGAAGATGCCTTTGCGGATCACCGCGTGGCGAAGGATGCCTTCGTGGCGGGTTTCATCATATATCGAAATACGGAAGCGGTTGGCCCAGTCGCGGATGATCTGCAAAGCGCGGTTGGCGTCGCGGCTCTCCACCAGGCACTGCTCAATGGGTATCACTTCATGGGTGCCGGAGCGGAACAGGCCGAACATCGCTTCCCCTTGCAGCCCGCCGGGTTGCAAGGGGGGCATAAGCTGAAAAGGCATTTGGGTTTTGTTGCGATAGTAAAATGGTTCCGGCATCCCTTCCACCGGCTGAACAATGATGTGTTTCAATGCCGGGTATGCCAGCAACAATCGTTGAATCTGCTGTTGTTTGAAAAAAAGCTGGCGGGAATATTCCAAATGTTGAAGCTGGCAACCGCCGCATTCTGCAAAATAGGGGCAGGGCGCTTCCCGCCGGTGCGGGGAAGGCTGCAAAATTTTCAGCAGGCGGATGCGGTCTTTGCGCGGGCGCTCCCGGTGGTATTCGATCAATACTTCCTCTCCCGGAAGGGTTTTTTCCACGTTGATTTTGAGCTTTTTATAAAACGCAACCCCTTCGCCGGCCTCATTCAGATCCTCGATTTTCACGTTGAGCCTGTTTCTTCCCGCGAATGTTTTTTTCTCGGCCAAAGGCCGTGGGAATTTTTTGGGAGAAGTCATGGTTATTGCTTTCTATACTGATCAGGGCTTATGCCAGGGTCCCGGGGGGATAAAACATTCCGCCGGGGAGATTTCGCTTTTTTGAAATCACCCAATTTGCGTATTTTTTTGAGGTTAATTTATCCTTAATCCTTTATCCTTCACCCTTAATAAGTGTAAATCCTTCTCACCCCAACCGGATTCGCGGGTCCACCCGGCTGTAGAGCAAATCCACCAGCAAATTGATCCCGATGTAGGTAAGGGCAATAACCAGGATAGCGCCCTGCACCAGCGGGTAATCCCGCCCGCGGATGGCGGTGATCAGCAAGCTGCCCAGCCCGGGGTAGGAGAACACTTTCTCGGTGATGATCACCCCCCCGAACAGCGCCCCTAATTGCAGCCCCACGATGGTAATCACCGGGATCATGACATTTTTAAGCGCGTGTTTCCAGACCACCCGCCCTCGTCCCAGCCCTTTGGCAAAGGCGGTGCGGATGTAATCCTGGTTCATCACTTCGATCATGGAGGAGCGGATCATGCGGATGGTAATCGCGGAAAGCCCGAATCCTAAGGTCAGTGAGGGCAAAACCAGGTGCTTCCAACTGCCCATCCCGGTAACCGGCAGCCAGTGCAGCTGCACCGCAAAAACCAGGATCAGCAGCGGGCCCAGCCAGAACACCGGCATACTGATGCCCAGGATGGAAAATCCCAGGGAGAGGTAATCCACTGCGGTGCGCTGGCGCAGGGCGGAAAAAATCCCCAGCGGGAAGGCAATCACCAGCGAAACCAGCACCGCGCACACCGCCAGCAGCGCGGTATTGGGAAAACGCTTCATGATTAAATCGAACACCGGCTGGCGCTGGTAAATGGATTCGCCTAAGTTGCCGCGGAAGAGGTTGGCCCAGAAATGGTAGTATTGAACTCCCAGGGGCCGGTCAAGCCCCAGGCGGGTGCGCAGCGCCTCGACGTCCGCCGGGTTGGCGTTTTCCGAGAGCATCAACGCCGCCGGGTCGCCGGGAATAAGATGGATAATCAGGAATACCGCAGTTACCACCCCGAAGATGACCGGCAACAGGGTCAACAATCGCCGTTTCAAATATTGCCGCATGTTTCGCACGCCTTTGGGTTATACCGGTGGCTCAAAAACGCATTTTTCAACAACACTCGAACGCCATTTTTAAATTAGCGGCAAAAATTAGCTATTGCAATCCCCGCGATAGAAATGTACACTATTTTTTATAACTTACCAGCAGGAGGGCTTTATGCAAACCGGGCGCATCAAAATGTACGATTCCCTGAAGGGGTTCGGGTTCATCATCACCGATGAGGATGAAGACTTGTATTTCTCCCGCCAGGATATCCACCCCAAATCCCAAAACACGCCGCTCCGGGAGGGATTAAAAGTGAGTTTCGACCTGAAACGGGAGATGAAAGGCGACCGGGCGGTGAATATCCGGGTTGTCGAATAACGAAGGAAGACAGTGTTTTGACCGGTAGTGCTAGTGCATTGCGCACTAAGTTGTTGAACCCTTTCTCCTGGGTCATTCCCGAATGTTTCTATCGGGAATCTATAAGTTTTAGGCCTGTGGATGCCCGATAAAGACATTCGGGCATGA
>WYBG01000268.1 GCA_011526015.1 Deltaproteobacteria bacterium
GTTTCAATCCTTGTTTTGCTGGAAGACCCTCGCCAACTGCTCCGCTTTCGTTAGCCTTTGTTTTATAGCAATTAACGCTCCTTTGTTGAGAAAGTAATTTTCTGAAAACAGGGTATTGCTGCCTTTCATTTTTACTCCTTTTTGGGGATGTTTGCAGCAAAATCGGCGCGCTCATCTTTTAAGGAAACATTCACTTACGCTCTTATCGACGTTCATACGCAAATATTTTTGTAGCAGCAATCCACGCACCGCCGTTTATGGGGGGTGCGTTTGGGCAAAATTCCGTTGCGGGTAATTTCGATAATCGCTTTCAAAATGTCAACGGCGTTTTCAAAATCGCTCTCGTTCAGGGGCACTTCCAACAGGTAGTTCTGGCTGCGGGTATATATCAGAAATCCCTTATGAACCGGTTTACGATAATTCTCCCGAATCAACAGGCCGTACAATACCAACTGCATTCGGTATCCCTGGTAGAGACGGTTTTTCCACTCTGCAAATTTGTAATCCAGGGGGGCCATGCTGCCGTCGGAAAGGGTAAGCACCTCATCTACCTGGCCGCGCAGGTAGTAGTGCGGGGCGGAGAGGTACATCCCGAATTCCCGCCCGACCACGCCTAATTTTTTGCGCAGGTACGCGCGATTGTGAACCTGCTTCTGGTGGTGCACCTCCCGCCCCTGCTGCACTTTGAAGCGTTTTTCTTCATGCTGGGGAATTCTCAAAACGTTTTCGAAGTAGGTGAAACGGGGGCAGAACAGGTATTCTAACACCTCGGAAGGGGTAACGGTAACCTGGCCGGGAATCGCCGCCTCGCCTAACGGTTCTTCTTGCAGGGGCGGTATTTCCCCAATGAAGTCTTGCAAGGCGTCGCTCATAGAAAGAGTTCCCGGATTTCGTTGGTGACCAGCTTTTTGTCGAAGGCGTCTCCTAACAGTCGCACTTTGGAGAAATCTTCCTTACACATGGGAAAGATGTACACCCGGTCGGTATCCTCGTCAATCAGGGATTTGATTTTCAAACCCAACTCATCGATCTCGTTGGTATTCAAATCTCCCAAAAACACCGAATATTGCACCCGCTGGATACCGGCCTGCAGGCAGGCTTTGGCGACTTTGTTGCGCGGTTTGTCTTCCACAATGTCGTAAATGACCCAGACTAACATGGCTGATGGCTCCTGGTAGAATCGTTATTCGCTTCGCGGTCATTTGCTTCGCGTCATTTACTTCGCTGTCATTGGGCTTCGCCGTCATTCGGTTGTCATTCTATTGTCATTAGTGCCACCAGGTGGCCATTGAATGACCATCAAATGACTATTCATTGACCACCGAATGACTATCGAATGCCCCCTACTTCTTAATCTGCCCCCTCCACCGCTTCCGGTGTGTCCGGTTCGCGTTGCAGGTCGATTTTGAGCAATTCCTGGGCAAACGCCTGGCAGTCGAACTGGATGATGTTGCGCCGGCTGATATTGCGCCCTTTGTAGCGGATGGGAGTATCCAGGCGCTCGTTGAAGGCGGCGATGACTGCCTGCTTGCCCTCTTTGTTGAGGGTGAGGCCGTTTTGCAAGGGGTCGAACAGCTCTTTTTTGACCTGGCGCTGGCTGAAGAGGTACACCGTGGTTTCTTCCGCCCAGATGCGGTAGGGTTCGATGAGGTCGAACACCAGGGCCTTTTTGTTGTAATTATCGGCGTGGAAGAAGCCCAGGTAGGGTTCCAGGCCGGAGAGAATGCAGGCGCGTTCCACCAGCCCGTAGAGCACCCCATAGCAGTAGTTGAGGATGCAGTTGAATTCGTCTTTGGCGGGGCGGCGGGAGCGCCCCTGGAAGGGAAACTGTTCCGGCTGCACGTAGCTAAGGGCCTCGAAGTAAATGCGCCCGGCGGTTCCTTCTAATCCGCGCAGGGTATCGGCGGCGCCCGGAAGTGCCAGATCGATCTCCGGCAGTTTGCCGCGCAGTTCCCGCAGTTGGACCAGGCATTCTTGCAGTTTTTCCTGTTTGGCGGGGCGCTTGTTGGCCAGGGTAGTGAGAAATTCTGCCTGGTTATCTAATTTTTGCTCTACCCAGCGCCGGGCGTATTGTAAACCTTCCGCGCCGGTGCTGGCAATTAGCTGCCCGCGCCGGATGCGGGCGGTGGAGCCTAATTTGGCGTGCCACAGGCGGCCAAAGGGGTCGCCGAATTTATCCAGGAACACCACGTCGATGTTGTGCTCCGCGGCCATTTGCAGGGCGTCGGAGGAAAGCTGCACCGCGGCGGTGATGAGGATGCTCTCCACCTTCTTCGGGGAAACGATCTGGCCGGCTTCCCCGACCTTTACGAAGAAGCAGCCGTCTTTTACGCGCAGGTACGCGCCGGGGGTGTTGAGGACGAGTTGCATGGCGGAGAAAATTTCATCCCTGTTTCGATTTTCCGGCCTGGTTCAGCAAGTCTAAGAAATTGGTGAAAGTCTGCAAATCCTCCTTCAAGGAGGCATGTGCTTTTTCAAATTTTTCGCTGATAAAATCCAGTTTATCCCAATCATAATCCAGCTCGAAATAATAGCGCTTGAAATGCCGGAAACGCATAATTTCCAGGAGATTTTTGTAGGTCTTCCCGGAAATGGCGGGTTCGCGGACGCCCTCGACGCGCAAAGCCATTTTACTTAGCAGGTCGCTGTGCCATTTCTCCTGCTGAAGGCTGTTTTCAAAGAACTGGGAAATCCGCAGAAAGAGCGTTTCGATGCAGGTATAGAAGTTTTCGATGATCTGGGCAATGATCAGGGCGGTGCTTTGGGTTCTCCCCAGCAGTTTTATTTCATGGGCATGAACCCGCTGGTAGAACGCATAGACTTCCTCGATAATGCGCAGGGTCTTCGTGATCTCTTCTTTGAGAACCAGAATATCTTCATTTTCTTTCATAGACTAATTTACCTTTTTTCTTGATGCTCTCGGCATGTAAGGGATGGATTTTTTCCAGCCAGACGATATCCAGGGGAAAGGAGGTCATTGCTTCGGCGTCGCCCAGAAGGGCAAAATAGTCTTCCACGGAATCCAGGCCCTCCAGGGCAATATCAATATCCGAACGTTCGGAGAACAGGCGTTCATTTAGCAGGGAACCCCATTGATAGATTTTTGCCGGGCGGTATTTTTGAATGATCATTTCCACGATCTGGTTGAAATCGCCGGAAGCGGATAGAAACAACTCATGCCGGCGTTCCCGTTTGCGCTCTTCCTTTTTCTCTAAGAACGCCCGCATTTTTTTCAATTCTTTTTTGCTGATTTCCGGCATGGAAGGGGATTACCTGGTTTTATCGGTTACAATTTAATCACGCTATGACAAGCGTCTTTTCAGGAGGCAATCTACAAAATCCATTCTTGAGTGTCAAAGCAAGTTATTTTCCGCAAAAAAGTTAATTGCCCGGCGCGGGGTTGCTCCATCTTGGCAAAGATAGACCGTCTTTCACGCGCAGGTATGCGCCGGGGGTGTTGAGGACGAGTTGCATGGCGGATTTCCGATTTGGGATTGCGGATTGTGGATTTTGGAAATCTACATAGAGTCGCCTATTAATTAAACATGAAAGGAGGTGATGCCTTATGAAAAACCTTTTGAGATAGCCTGTGGTTGAAACTTGCTATAGATGTGGTTTCAGCCACAGGTTGAGGGGTAGGTGCGCAACTGTCCCTCTATTTTTTATTAATGGGTGCACCTTCTTTTTCACTCACCAACCACCCAAACCCATGGCTAACCTTGCTGCCAATCGCTATGTCCTGCGGCAGCGCCAGGTTAGTTACCACCGTGCCAAAAAACCCCTGTAATTGCTGATCTTTATACCGGCAAATTAGAGCGCGGCGCATAATAAAGGAAGCCAAGACCTGCCCGTCGAGAAAAACGCTTAACCCTTTGGCGGCAGCAATCAGGTTGGTGACCAGCAGCCGGTCCCGTTCCTGCGCCTGTTCTTTCGGCGACATCTTGATGTATTTTTCATAATTTGCCTGGTTCAAGGGCAGCCAGGGAGAGAGGAAATCGTAACGCCGCAGGCCCTCGGCAAATGCGAATCGCTCCAATTTGCAGGAGAAATCCAGGTCCATAATCCGCGCTTCTATTTCGCCCAGGCGGAGCTGCAAACCAAACCAGGGAAGCGTCAACAACTCTTTTGCCCCTTCGTGAAATCCAATTAGAATGCCTTTTCCATTGCGCCAGCGGTACTGTATCAAGGGGTAACGATAGACAAATTTATCATCCTGGTGCTGGTGGAAAAGCGGGTTATCCGGGAATTGGGCTGCCAAAGCTCCCCGCAACTCACTGGTGTGGTTGTTTCCCGGAATCGGCTTTTCCCACTGCAACTCTATGCGAATCACCGGAATTTCTTCGACACTTACAATATCAGGGTTTTGTTTGCCGCGGGGGGCGGGTTCGTTTCCAGGCATATTCCTTTTCTCCTTTCGTAAAAGCGGGGGTGAAGGATGTAAAGCTCGCCGATTTTTTCGGCATA
>WYBG01000269.1 GCA_011526015.1 Deltaproteobacteria bacterium
GCGCCGCTTCCTGCGAATAGAGCTCGATTTTGCCCGAGGGAGTGGGGAACGCCAAATCGGAAAAAGCGATCTCCTGGTGCCCCGGCGCAATCAGCGGCCCCTCGCGCAGTTTTTCCAGGGTGAGTTCCGGGAAGGGGGCTAATTTTTGGCGCAGGAACGCTTCCACGGCTTCGTCGGTGGGCGCAGGAATGTTTGCCGCGGCGATTTCCGCCCCGGAAAATCCCAACCGCTGCGCTAACAGGTAGTAAATCTCCGATTCCGGTTTCACCTCGCCGGGCGGTTCCAGTACTTTCTGCTTCAGTTGGACGTAAGGATGCCAGTAGGCCCCGATCACGTCGGACTGTTCGAACATGGTTTTGGCGGGGAGGATGAGGTCCGCCTCCCGGGCGGTGTCGGTCATGAACTGCTCCACCACCACCCGGAACTCCAGACCCCGCAAGGCCTTCAGCACCGTGGGGGTTTCCGGGTTCTGGGTGACCGGGTTGCCGCGCTCCACCCAGATCATTTTCAAAGGCGGATTGGCGGCGGCGAGCATGTCCTGCCCCAATTTGCTGACGGAGATGGACACCCGTGCGACGCCGTCGGGCTTTTCCGGGGGATAAAAGGCGATGGGATCGTGCACCGCGTCGAAAATGCTGCTCTGCAAATTGGCGAAAATCCACCCCGCCCCGGGTTTGCCGATGTTCCCGGTAATCGCCAGCAGGGCGATGATGACGCGCATGGCCTGGCCGCTGTTGGTGTAGCGCTGCATGCCGTACCCCGCGTTGATAGTCGCCGGCTTGAGGGCGCCTAAGTATTCCGCCAGGCGATGGATGTATTTTTCCGGCACGTCGGTGATCCGCGCGGCTTTCTCCGGGGTGAACTCCCGCGCCCGCGCTTTGAATTCCGGGAAACCGAGCACATGGCGCTCGATGAAGGCGTGGTCAAGGGCATCGTTTTCGATCAGCAGGTTGGCTGCGGCCAGGGCCAGCGCCCCGTCGCTGCCCGGGCGGGGCTGGATCAGCAGCTCCGCGCGCTCCGCGGTCTGGGTGCGGCGGGGATCGATCACGATCAATTTTCCCCCGCTTTCCAGGGCTTGATTGATGTAGAGCATCTGGTGAATATTAGTCTCCGCGGCGTTCCTCCCCCACTGGATAATCAGTTTGGCGTTGGCGATGTCCCAGGGCGCGTTGTGCTTGTTCGCGCCCAGGGTGAGGCGGGTGGCTTCCAGCCCGGCCGGCCAGCACAGGTCCCCGTAGGTGGCGGTGTAGCCGCCGAAGAGCCGCCAGAAATTAGTTGCCACGCCGTTCAGCAGCCCCTTGGTGCCGCTGGCGGAGTAGTAGAGCACGCTTTGCGGGCCGTACCCGGATTTGAAATAGCGCAGTTTTTCGACGATGATCTCCAGCGCCTCTTCCCAGGAGACGCGCTCAAGCTTCGATGATCCGGGTATCCGCTTTAGCGGATGGAGAATGCGGTCGGGCGAGTGAACCCGCTCCACGTAGCTCAATCCCTTCAGGCAGGGGCCCTCGGGAGTGGCGCGGTTGCCGGGATGCGCCTCGATGCGGCGCAAACGCCCGTTTTCCACCTGCACTTTCATGGTACAGGTGCTGTAGCAGTTGCGGGGGCAGGCGGTGGTGTACGTGGGCATGGCTGCTCTCTTTAGGATAATGATTTGGTGAGAGGCGGGTCAGGGTGTTTGAGTGTTCCGGTGTTACCTCGTTCCCAACCTGAAGTTTTGCGCTCCGTACGCCCCGCCGGCCGGGGAGCGCCCCCCAACTCACAAAATATCCCGGATCTTCTTATTCAGCATTTCCCGGGCGCGAAAAATCCGCGCTTTGACGGTTCCCAGGGGCAATTTCAGGATTTCGGCGATATCTTCATAGGATTTTTCTTCCTGGTGGCGCAGGATGATGACGTGCCGGTAGCGGGGCGGCAGCGACTGGATCGCGTCGTTGATCAGCTTGCGGCGTTCTTCGTTCAAGAGTTGTTTATCCGGGGTAGGATCGTGATCGGGCAGCTCTACCTGCACCTGCTCATCTTTGTACTGCAGCGGTTCATCGATGGAGTAAGTGCGCAGCTTCCGTTTGCGAAGGTAGTCGATGCAGTTGTTGGTGGCGATTTTCATCAGCCAGGTGGAAAAGGCAAATTCTTCATTGAAAGAAGAAAGGGCGCTAAAGGCTTTGATGAAGGCTTCCTGGCATAGGTCTTCCGCCTCCTGGGGGTTTCGCACCATCTTGAACATTACGTGGTACACCAGGTTGCGGTATTTTTTCAACAGCGCTTCAAATGCCTTCTGGTCCCCCCCTCGCGCCAGGGTGATCAGTTTCTGATCTTCGATTCTTCGCTCTTCAACGCTCATTTACCGCGCCCGCCGTTTCATCCTCATGCCACCATTTTCAAAAATATATGGAAGATAAGCAATTTTTGCAAATGTTTGCTTTGGCCGGTGTGGTCTGTTGCCAATCAAATTGCGGAATAATGCCTGCGCTCCTTCCCGGTTTATAAGGTTATGATGGCGATTTTGCGAAAATGTAACACACATGGTCGCC
>WYBG01000270.1 GCA_011526015.1 Deltaproteobacteria bacterium
CGATATCGGTCATAAATCGCTCATAGTCGCTTTCATCTATGGGAAAACGAATTGTTTTATACCCTTTATATCGGTAAATGATTTCACCATTCATCTTGCCTCCTGTTGCGATACTTCTATCTAAACATTCTTGCTAATATCGTAAACAGGAGGCTTTTTAAAATATCTTTACGAATGACCAACAGAATCCGTTATAAAGAGTATTTTTTAATCTTCGCAATCAAAGTCTGGCGGGTAATGCCCAGGGCCTCCGCAGCGGCAGTGCGGTTGCCGGCGTGGGCATTCAGCGCCTCGGCGATCATACGGCGCTCTAACGACTCCACGGTTTCGGAGAGTTTTCCGCTGTTTTGCCGCAGCGCGTCTGCCAGCGCGCCCCCGGAGCGGGCCAGCGCGTCCGGCAAAAGCCCCGGGGAGAGGAATTGCTCCCCCGGGCCGGCCAGCGCCACCGCCCGCTCCACCACGTTTTCCAGCTCCCGGATGTTGCCCGGCCAATCGTAGCTCTCTAACAGGCGCATGGCTGCGGGGTCGAAACCCCGGCAGTTTTTCTTATTCTTTTTGGTAAATTTCTTTAGAAAATGATCCGCTAACAAGGGGATATCTTCCCGGCGCTCCCGCAAAGGCGGCAAATCCACGGCAATCACGTTCAGGCGGTAGTAGAGGTCTTCGCGGAATTCCCCCGCGGCCACCCGCTCCGGCAGCCGGGTGCTTGTGGCCGCGATAATTCGCACGTCCACCTTGCGGGCGGCGGCAGCGCCCACCGGTTTGATTTCTCCTTCCTGGATGGCGCGCAGCAGCCGGGCCTGAAAATTGGGGGTGGTATTGGCGATCTCGTCCAAAAACAAAGTGCCCTGGTGGGCTATCTCGAACAATCCCTTTTTATCGCTGATCGCACCGGTAAACGCCCCCTTCAGGTGCCCGAAAAGTTCGCTTTCCAAAAGATTCTCCGGCAGCGCCCCGCAATCCACCGCGATGAAGGGTTTCTGCTTGCGGGGACCGTTATAATGGATAATTTTGGCGATCAGTTCCTTGCCGGTTCCGCTTTCTCCCTGGATCAATACCCGCGCTTCCCCGGGGATGATCCGCTCCAGCAAATCGAACACCCGCACCATGCCGGGGCTGCTGCCGATGATCCCCCGGAAATCGTACTGCCGTTCCACCGCTTTGCGGAGGGACAAATTTTCCTGGTACACTTGCGCAAAATGTTTGGCATTTTCTAACAGTTGTCCGCACTGCACCGCCACAATGGCCAGTAATTCCAACTCATCCGTTGCAAACGGAACCGTTTTGGCGAGGATGATGATGCCGGTGATTCGATTTTGCACTTTCATCGGTACTGCCAGCACCGATTGGATGTTGGGGAACCAACCGCGGGCGTGCTGAAAGCGGGGATCTTCCGCAAACCTATCCACCAGCAGGTGGGTCTGGTGCTTCAAAATCCAGCCCCCAATCATGTCGCTGAAAGCGGAATTGAGCGCGCCGTTCCGGGTATCGGCGGATTTGAAAAGGGTGTGCAGGGGGCGCGGTTCTACTTCGGACAGGGAGAGAATGGCGCCCTCGCCGGCTTCGGTGAGGTTCAGGGCCTCCTGGAGGATGGTTTGCAGCATCTTCTCCACCTCCAGGGTAGAGCTGATCACTTCTGCCAGCCGGTTCAGCGCCCGAAGCTGCGCCAGGGCTTTTTCCGGGGAAACAGGGGTGTTCATGGTTGTGAGTTTTTTGGGTGTTCAAGTGTTAATGTGTTCAGGTTTTCAAGCGTTCAGGTATTCATGTGTTCAGGTGCTCAGCCTACTCGAACACATGAACACATGCGCATATGAACACATGAACACCTGCACACCGTTATTCCTTTTTCAAAGCGGCGAGGCGGTTTTGCGCTTCTTCGAGCTGCGGGCGGAATTCCGGCTCGCAATCCCGCCAGAGTTCCAGGAAACGCCGGTAGTGCTCGATTGCCAGCTCCGGTTGCCCGGTCTGTTCGTAAATCTGCCCCAGCCGCCGCCGGGAAGGGGCAACGAAAATCAGGTCATAAAAGGAATATTCTGCAAAAGAATTATAGAGCGGGATCGCTTCCGCGAAGCGATTCAGGGAAAATAACAATTCCGCTTCCATGAATCGCTGCAATCCCTGGGAGTAAAAAGGGGAAGTGATGGTAAGCCCGTACCAGGTCTCCTGGCGCTGCCGCAGCAGCGCCAGGGCCTGAATGGTCTGGCGTTGCTGCAATGCAATTTGCGCCTGCACGGTCAGGCTGAGGTCCTTTGCCAGGGCGACTGCCTCCGGCTGCCCGGCGATACGCTCCAAAAAATTGCAGGACTGCCCGGCCTGCTCAGCTTTCTGCTCCAGGGCGTTAATCATACCACCGAGGTAGGCGAGGATTGTCGGGTGCAAATCGTTGTGAACCGTGAAAAAAATACTCGGGGTCAGGTTCCGGGGAAACTCGCCGGATGTAAAAGTTTCCAGTTGCGCTTGCAGTTCTCGGCGTTCTTCCGAATTGGCGGGATAAAACGGAAGGGTCGTAAAATAAGCCTGGTATTCCAGGGCGGAGAGGCGGTCGAACTGGCGGGCGGCGTTAAGCTCTTTTTGCGCTGCCCGGTATTTTCCCTGCGCCAGGGCCAGGTGCGCCAGAATGAGATGCCCCAGCGCTTTCACTTCCGGGGAGCGCAGCGGATCGAGCAGCAGGCCGGCCAGCTTCTCCGCCTCGCCCAGCTTTTGGGCGTAAACCGCCACGTTCCAGGCCGCCAGCACAATGGCGTAATCCTGCCCCTCTCTAAGTTCTTTGATGATTTGCGCCTGCGACTTCAGATCGCCCGTGGAAAATGCCCGCAGCGCCTGGATTTCCAATTCTCGCTGCCCCGCGGGTTGGAGCTTGATGATTAAATCTACCAGCGAAGAGACTTCCGCCGGTCGATTCTCCACCGCGGCGATGCGCGCCAGGTGCCAGAGCGCCAGAATGTGATGCGACTCCAGGGAAATCACCTGCTCGAACGCCTGCCGGGCTTCGGAGATGGATTTCCCTTGCAGCGGCCCGTAATGGAAAAGCACCTCGCCTAATTGGTACCAGGCTTCGATGTCATCCCGGTTGGTTCCCACGATGGTGCGGTAGAGCCGCTCCGCCCGGGTGGCCGCCCCGTTTTGCCAGGCCAGGAAGGCTTCTAACAACAGCCGGTCGCTCTCGGATAGACGCTCGCTGTGTTGTACCGCTTTTTCCGCTGCGGCGCGGGCCAGGTCCGGGCGGGTAAGCCAGTCTGCAGCCAAACTGGTGCGGTAGTAGGCCAGGGCAAAGCCGGGATCATGTGAAACCGCTTCCTCGTAAGATTGCAGCGCTTCCTGGTAATCCCCGGCGCGGAACCGGCTTTCTCCCACTAAAAAGGCTTTAAGCGCCGGGAGGGATTGGGTGGTAATCGCCGCTAACCGTTTGGTGCGATTGTAGGGATCGTTCACCAGGCCGGCCAGCAGGCGTGCGGCCAGGTTGTCCACCATATCGAACAACTCCGCGGCGCGGGCTTCCGCCTGCACCTGCGCAAGGGGGGCGGCGGGGTCGTTGGCCGCGTAAAGGGAAGCCTCCAGGGACATCTTGCCTTCAATGGCCAGCAAGGTTCCCCAGATGAAATAATTCGCCCCCAATTGTTTGGAAACCGCGGCGCCCAGCTCCGGGGGAGGGAGGGCGGTTTTGCCCCGGCTGATGGCGTTCAGCACTACCCGGGGATTGACGATGCGCAATTCCCCGGTTCCGTCTAATTTCGTGCTGAGAAGCTGCGCCATCCCCTCGGCCAGGTAGTTGTATTCTGCGTCGCCGCTTACGGAGAAGGGCATTACCGCAATTTCTTTTTGAAAAGCGGCGGCTGGCCCGGCCGTTTGGGGAGGTTGCTTCTTCGCCCGATACCAGTACGGAATTACCAGAAGCAGGGCCAGCAGCAACACTGCCCCGGCAACCATTCCGGCGAAAACTGTTCCGATGCGCGATACCCGGCGGCGAGGGGCGTCAGGGGGTTCGGAAAGCGGCGCAGAAGCGGCTGAGATTGGGGACCGTCCAGCGCCGTTGTTCAACCGCGCCAACACTTCATCGATGCCGGAGAAGCGTTGGGCGGCGTTTTTCTGCAAGGCGCGCTCCACTATCTGGCAGAGCCATTCCGGCGCTTCCGGGCGGGATTGGGAAAGTGGTTGAGGATCTTCATTCAGAATGCTGTAGAAAACCGAGATATCCCGTTCCCCGGCAAACGGGGGCTTGCCGCTGAGCAGCTCGTAGAGGATGATTCCGAAGGAAAAAATATCCGAGCGGTGATCTACTTCGCCGCCGGTGATCTGTTCGGGCGACATGTATTCCGGGGTGCCCATACGGCTGGAGTCTTTAGTGATTTTTACCGCCCCTTTCAGCTTCGCCAGCCCGAAATCGAGGATTTTCACCCGCCCGTTTTTGTCGATCAGGATATTATCCGGTTTGAGATCCCGGTGAGTGATGCCGCTGCGGTGGGCTTCTTTCAGGCCCTCGCAAATCTGGGCGGCGATTTCCAGCGCCTGCTCAATGGGCAGGGGGGAACCGGCGGCGGCCTCGATCACTTCCCGCAAGGTTTTCCCCTCCACGTACTCCATGGCGATGTAGGGCTTGCCTTCCCATTCATCCACTTCGTAGATAGTAACGATGTTGGGGTGGTTGAGCGAGGCGGCCAGTTGCGCTTCCTGCTTGAAGCGGGTCCTTGCTTCCGCGGCGCCGGGGGAAGGGGGGGTAAAAAATTTAAGGGCCACTTTGCGGCGCAGCCCGGTATCCTCGGCCAGGTACACCTCGCCCATCCCCCCGCTGCCCAGCTTTTTTAATATATGGTAATGAGAAATGATTTCCATTGTAACTCTTTAAATGGAGACGATCTCTGGCCCAAAACCGGCTTAATATAGAGATTTTTCTTCCGCTAAGCATCTGTTTTTAGGAAAACAAAACTTCCTTGATCAGTAAAAAACTTTCATCCCCCAATACATGAACCCCAGGCCGCTAAGGGTATTCAAAAAATTAACCATGTCGTTGTTCATCCAGGGCCAGCCGGAGACGCGGGCGGTCGGACTCCCATCGCAATGGCGGGTTTTCTCGGTAATTTTTTGACAAACCGGGCAGCGGTATTGCGCCTGCAAGGTTGCGCCCAGGTAGCTGTCCACCAGGCTGGCCAGCCATCCGCTCAGGGCGATTACTGGCAAAATCCGCGCATCGAGGGGATTGAAAAAGGCCTGGCCGCTCAGCCCGATCACCAGCGCCCCGGTCAGGGCGCTCAACAATCCCACCGGGGTGATACCTCCGGAAGTGCCCGCAGGCACGGTTCGCAAAGAGGTAATCAGGCGGGGCTGCTGCCGCGCCAGGGTACCGATCTCGGTAGCCCAGGTGTCGGCAGCGGCGGCGGCCAGGGCGGCCAGGTAGTAGTAATAGAGATAGGGATTTTCGGTGAACATATGGAGAATCATCAACGCCCCGGCTGCCCCGCCGTTGGCCAGCACCTGGGCGTAATCCCGCCGGCTGCCTTTCTCGAATACCAGGTCGTAGTGGGATTTCGCAGCCTTCCCAATTTTGGATAAAAGGCTGGAGAGCAGAAAAAAGGTCAGGATGGGCAGGGTCCACTTCCATCCCCCGAATCCGAAGATCACCGCCGCCAACAAAAAGGTTGCCACCGCGCCGCTGGCGCTCAGAAAGCGCAGCCGGTAAGAAACCAGCGCCGCGAAGCCGCCCAGAACGGTTCCCAGGGTGAATTGCCGGATTGCCGCCAGATCGTGATTCAGTAAAAAGTAGAGCACCAGGGCAGTCGAGAGCGGTACGGAGAGATTGTCGCTGCCCTTGCTGCTCAACGCTTCCGAGGCAGTCGTGATGGCGGCGACCAGCAGGGCAAACCATAGCGCGGCGGCGGGGGAGAGCGCGGCCAGTTGGTGATCCCGGAAGGGATAAAATTCCAGGATCAGAAAAATTACCGCCCCGCCGACCAGGAACATGGCCAGGGAGCCTTCCCAGGACTTGCGGTCGGCAATGAGCACGTATTCATGGGGATGAGAAAGCGATTCGCCGACGATGGCGGCGGCGGCGTCGCCTAAGGCCAGCACCATCATGGAGGCGATGATAATTACTACGTGATCCGGCCAGCAGAGCAGCACCAGGATCAAAAAAGAGAGGGGGTAGAACACCGTGCCGTAGCTGCGTCCTGAGCCTGTCGAAGGGCTGCGCCGCGCCCCGTGCATGCCTTTCAGCAGACCTTTTTGCAGGGCAACCAGGTTCGCAAGTGTAAAAAAGGCGGCGATGAGCGCCATGGGCAGGGAGGTTTGCAGCAGGATGGGGATGAAAAACATCAGCAGCCCGACCAGGATATGCACCAACTTGCGATTGAATTCTTCGGACCACTTCATCATGCGGCGGAATATTTCGGAAACACCGATGAGGATGACAATCCCCACGAACAAGCCCAGGATAATCAGCCAGTCGCGGGTAGGGACGGGTTGGAGGAGGTGGGAAAAGCTCATTGATGATAACCGCCAGGATCGGGATTGTTGAAATTCGGAGTTTTTATTTTTGTTCAGGGTGACTTTTCGAGCCGGAGCGCGATCCCGAAGAGTTGCAACCGCTGGTCGCTAAAGTTTTTTAGCAGTATGGAGGAACCTACCTGGAAAACCAGGCTTCTGAGACAAGCATATTAGCGAAAACCGGGAAAAGTTATGAGACGGCGCAGAAAAAGTCAAGGTATTGTTCGCCGGCGGTCAGGCGGCACGAGGTTTGCCCTTTATCAGCATAATTTTGACGCTGCAATGTCTGCAATACCATAGCTGGCGGGCTTTTCCGCCGGGCCGGTGGGGGAGAATTTTTTCCAGGTTCACACTTTGTTTGTGCAAAAATTTTACAGGCGCTTTCTATCTGTGCAAAAATTCTACACAATTTCACTGTGAGTCGGGTTTGCGGGTCGTTTTTTGAACTGGATACAGAAAAGAGAGAATTGTTAGAGAGGAAAGTGCATGCAGTAAGCTATTTCTCGATTTCCCCATAGGCAAGATCCCCTCCTGCCCGCCACGCTTTCGAACGTTCAGGGGTAGGAGGGGAATCCTGCCACGAAGGAGAGTCATCATGAGTAAGCTCGTATAAAGAATCGGAAAATAATTGGGATTCCATCGTGGGAGGGGTCACAATCTTTTACTTCCCTTTTTTAATTCTGGAAACGGCGTAATATCAGCAAAACGATTCGAACGGCTTCGGATCGTTTTTTATTTTAGGTAGTCCGAAACAGTTAATGCTGCTATGCTCTTCGATCATCTATTTTGTCATTCCCGCGAAAGCCCCAAAGGGGCAAGCCGGGAATCCACTGTTTCTGCTGAGCTTATGGATTTCCACTCCCCGTATTCACGGGGACAGGCTTCGCGGAAATGGCATATACACTTCTTGAAAGCAGCATTAATCGTTTAGGACTACCTTATTTTACAATGCCTTCCAGCAGCTCGCCGATATATTTCAAAAGCTCTTCCCTGCCGGTGCGGTCTTTTGCGGAAAAGAATAAAAGCGGCTCTTTGTGGCCTTGATTCAGCGCTTCGCGGATTTTCCTTGCCTGAAAGGGCCGCTCGGAACGGGAGATTTTATCAACTTTGGTGGCCACCACCCGGTAAGGCGCCCGGTTGAATTCCAGCCATTCGATGAGCTGCCGGTCGTTTTCTTTCGCGCCTACCTTGCTGTCGATGAGCACCAGGATACCCCGGAGCTGCTGATTGTTTAACAAATATGCTTCGATTACCTTTTGCCAGTCCACCTGGGCGCTTTTCGATATTTTAGCAAAGCCATACCCCGGCAAATCTACCAGGTAAAAGCGATTATCAACCGAGAAATAGTTGATGGTGCGGGTTTTTCCGGGCTGTTTACTAACCCGGGCAAAGTTCTTGATGTTGATCAGGCAGTTGATCAGGGAAGATTTGCCTACATTGGAGCGGCCTACGAAGGCGATTTCCGGGAGCGCCGGCGTTGGCCGTTCCTTGGCGCTGAGGATGCTTTTGACGTATTGAACGTTCTTGATTTTGAACATGGCGCCGGGAAAAAACGCTTTGGGTGTACAATGGCAACAAAAAAAGGAAGATTGCCGCCCGGTAATCTTCCTTTTCCGTTGAATGATAACGCTGCTTATAAAACTCTCTTCAATTTATCGACAATGTGGGGCTTCGGTACCGCGCCGACAATCTGGTCCACCACTCTACCGCCCTTAAAAATGAGCAGAGTGGGAATTCCGCGGATGCCATATTGCATGGCGACCTGTTGGTTGGAGTCCACATCCACTTTGCCCACCTTCAGCTTTCCTTCGTATTCATTGGCTAACTCCGATACTACCGGGGCAATCATTTTGCAGGGGCCGCACCATTCCGCCCAGAAATCCACCAGTACCGGGGTATCGGATTTGACCACTTCCTGATCGAAATTCACATCGGTAAATTCAATGGGTTTTGGCATTATGTTTTCCTCCGAAGATCAATGGTTCCATTTCCGTTATCTATGAACTACGCTCCATACATTAAAGATGGGTTAGATTCATCGTAACTGTCCCGGGTTACAATTCTACCTGAAATTGAGACCGGGGGCGAGAAATAAGCGGCTCGCAGCCTGCCTCCCGGTTTGCCAATACCGCATTACCGTTCCAGGGAGCGATCGCGACGGGTGCGCCAGCGGATTTTTTCTTTCAATATATCTTCCAATACCAGCT
The DNA here is from genome assembly GCA_011526015.1 of Deltaproteobacteria bacterium. GTDB lineage: Bacteria > Calditrichota > Calditrichia > RBG-13-44-9 > J075 > JABWBP01. Next base: position 8,685 of record WYBG01000270.1, read on the forward strand.
TGCCGTCGCCTTCCCCCCCGGCCAGCAACGAAGACGATTCCTCTCCCGGCAACGGCTCCCCGGGGGCAGTCGCCAACAGGGTAGAGTCCGGTGAAGACGAGTCGGGGGACGGGGCAACAGGAGTGGTTTTTTTCCGCGCCGCCCGGACGTAATCGGCGGCGGATGGATAACGCTCAATAAGGGTTTTATAGGCGTTCAGGGCCGACTCCGGCTGCTTCAAATCGTGCTCGTAAACCCAGGCAATAGCGTATTGCGCTTTGGCGCAGATTGCCAACGTCGTATCCAGGTTTGCAGCCTGGCGGTATTTTTCTACCGCCCGGTTAAAGTTCCCTTTGAAGTATTCCGTTTCCCCTTCCAGAAAAAGTTGGTTGGCTTTGTCTTCCACAGTAATCTCGGTTTTCTCTTCTACCAGCATTCCCTTGTTGTTCATAATCTCAAGGGCAAAGGCCGAGTTGGTGTGCCGGCTGAGGATTTCCTTCTCCAGCTCATACAACTGCACTGCATCTTCGTGCCCGGGTTGTTTATAGATGTAAATCAATGAGTATAACGCCTTGGGAGAGAGCAGGGTATCCTCATAAGCATCCAGGAATCTGTGATAATGGTAAGCGGCGGAATCATAGTTTTGCTCCTTCAGGAGATAAAATTCCGCCAACTGAAAGCGGCTATTCATCAGGTCAAATTCGATTCGGGGCAATTTGCGTTTCTCCAGGGGCTTCTTTTGCTCCGTGGGTTTTGGAGGATTTGTTTCGGGCTGGGTGGGGGGGAGGGGACTTTCGGGATCCGGGAGGTCTTCCTGCGGGTCGCGAAATCCTCTAAAAAGGTTCTCTTCTTCCAGCCTCTGCCGCACGGAATCGGGCAGGGTCTGGTTCAGGGAATCCTGCAAGGCCCGGGCCAGGGAGTCCTGGTGCGCCCGGTTCAAAGAGTCTGCCACGGTGCTCGAAGAGCCGGGAAACTGGGTAGCTGACAGCGGTTCTTCTTCCGGCAATCCCCGGGCGCGCCGCAGGGAATCCTCTTGTTGGGCCTGAAAAAGGGAATCGCGGAACGCCGGATCATGGGTCAGGCGATAGACCAGGTTTTCATCGGTCCTGATCTTATCGCGGATTCCTTTAAACTCACTCAAAAAAACCTTCTTGTTTTTAGCGACTTCCACGCTGTCGAACTTGGAAAAAAGTTGTTCTACCTTCCCATAGTAAGTTACCGCGGAGTCGATGTCGTTATAGGTGTGTTCGTAAATTTTACCCAGTTGAAAGGCGGCTTCGGCGCTGCCGGGGCTGTTCTTGCGCTCTCGAATTACCTCTTTGTAAATCTCCATTGCATCCTGCAGTTGGCCCTGGCGCTGGTAGTTTTCCCCCAGGGCGGCTTTGATTACCGGGGTGAAATTCTGGAAGCGCGGCGCGGTGAGCATTTTCCGAAGAATCCGCTCCGATTCCTTGTATTTCCCGGTTTCGGTGTACGCTTTTGCCAGATGCAGCAACGATTTGTATTCGATATCCAGCGCAGGAGAGAAATCCGCTACTTTTTTATATTGCTCGATGGCTTCCTTATAATTTTTTTGAATGAAATACGATTCGCCTAAGTAGTAGAGCAGCAATGCCTTATATTCATCGTCGATCTTTTCTTTCAAAGCGCTGCGGAGGTATTCGATGCTCCTGGGGTAATCCTCTTTTTCGAAGGCGTATAATCCTAACTCGAAATTAGCCTGGGAGCGAAGCTGGGACTCTTTAGCGGTATTGATGACCAGCAGGAAATATTCCTGGGCGTTTTCCAAATCTTCCTCTTTTAACAATACTTTGGCATACCAGAGCTGCGCTTCCGAAAGCAGGTTGCTGTTGGGGTATTTTTTCATGAACTGCCCCAGGTGCTGTTTTGCCTGGGGATATTTTTCCAGGTAAAACTCGCTTTTCGCGATATACATCAGGGCGTCATCGGCATATTTGCTGTTGTCGCTGTAGATTTCGATGAGTTTCCAGCACTTATCCACCGTGGTCTCGAAGTGCTTTTTTGCGGTTGGAGGGGTCTTTTCCTGGTCAGGGCTTTCCCGAATAACCTTAATCCCCTGGTTGAAGCTTTTTTTGGCGTTGAAGAGGGTATTATAGTAAGCGCAGCCGGACGCGAGCAGCAATGTGCCTATTAAAAGACCGATCCGAAAAACCGGGGAGCGGGCGTCGAAAATCGCACTCATGAAGGAATTGAGCGTGCAAAAAATGGGTAACCTGGCGGACTTCTGTTGCATTATGAATTCTCTTCGCTTTACAGTTCCGGCCACACGGATATTGAATAAAAGGCCGTCACTTCAGTCTATGTCCTTAGGAGGTTTCCTGTTCCCCTGCTAAAAGGTGATTTTTCGAGTAGCGGCACAGTGAAAACAGTGTTATAGTATTCAGGTTTTAGTGTGTTCTGTGTTATGGTATCCTCAGTTTTGGCAACTTCGCACTCGAACCCTATAACACTTGAACTCCATAATACTCAAACACTTTAATCCATCTTCACGCCGAAACTGGCGCCCACCGCCAATCCTGCCTTGATCAGATGAGAATCCAGCGGAACGGTTCGCTGCTTGCCCATTACCTTTTCCACCGGAACCGCCATCAGCCGGTTTCCCTGCAAGGCCACCATGTGGTTAAAGGTACTCTCTTCCACCAATTCCATGGCTTTCACGGAGAACTGGGTGGCCAGCAGGCGGTCGAAGGGCGTCGGCGTTCCCCCGCGCTGCAAGTGCCCTAAAATGGTCACCCGGCACTCGATCTCGGTCTTCTCCTCGATCTGTGCGGCAATTTGGTGGCTGATCCCGCCCAATCGCCGGGGTTCGGAAGCGTCTTTCACCATTTTTTTGACCACTTGTTCCCCGCCCCGGGGTTTGCAGCCCTCGGCCACCACAATCAGGCTGAAACGTTTGCCAAATCGGCTGCGCTTGCGCACCACGGAGATCACTTCTTCGATGTCGTAGGGAATTTCCGGCAGCAGAATGACGTCCCCGCCCCCGGCCAGGCCGGATTCCAGCGCCAGCCAGCCGGCGTTGCGCCCCATGACTTCTACCAGCATTACCCGGTGGTGCGACTGCCCGGTGGTATGGAGGCGGTCCACCGCGTCGGTGGCGGCCAGCCGGGCGGAATCGAAACCGAAGGTCAGCTCGGTTTCCATCAGATCGTTGTCGATGGTTTTAGGAACCCCGACGATATTAGCCCCCTTCTCGGTCAGCTTGCCCCCGATGGTCATAGTGCCGTCGCCGCCCACGCAGATCAAGGCATCCAATCCCAGGTCCTGGTAGAGCGCCATGCACTTATCGGATACATCTACCAGTTGGCGCTTCTCGCCCTGCCCGATTCCCCAGGCAAAAGGATTGGCCGTGTTGCTGGTGCCTAAAATGGTTCCCCCCTGGTTCAAAATGCCGGACACGTCTTCCTGGCGGAGAATTTTGAAGCGCTCTTCGATCAATCCTTCAAAGCCGTCGAAAAAACCGATCACTTCCATGCCATATTTGCCGACAGCGGTTTTGGTAACCCCGCGGATCACCGCGTTCAAACCCGGGCAGTCGCCCCCGCCGGTTAAAATGCCAATCCTTTTCTTGCCCATAACGCCGCAATCTCCTTAACAATGGATTCAGC
>WYBG01000030.1 GCA_011526015.1 Deltaproteobacteria bacterium
AACTGGCCGACCACCAGGGCAGTGCGAAAGGCGGATTTGCCGGAGGTTTTGTCTTCTCCTTTCAGGATCCTGGCGGGGCGGAAGGAAGAAAGCAGAAAGGCGGGATAGCTGCCGGAGAGCAGGCCCACAAAGAGGGTGATGGCGATTAATCCCACCAGCAGCCCGGGGTTTTGCCAGACGTTCAGGGAGAGGCTTTTTCCCACAAAAACATTGAAAAAAGGCAGCGCCGCTTCCACCAGGGCGACGGCGAGCAGCAGGGCGAGCGCGGCGATCAAGAGCGATTCCCCCAGGAACTGCTGCACCAGCTGCTTTTTATACGCTCCCAAAACTTTGCGCAGCCCGATCTCTTTGGCGCGTTTGGCGGAGCGCGCAGTAGCCAGGTTCATGAAATTGATGCAGGCGATCAGGAGAATGAAAAAAGCGATGGCGGAGAACAAATAGACGTTGACAATATCGCCGTTTTGCTCTATCTCGGTGGTCAAATGAGAGTGGAGGTGAATATCGGTTAGTTTTTGCAGGTGCAATTGATTGGTCAGGCTGGGCTTGTTGGTAGGCGGCTGCCCGGTGTTATTGATGACCAGTTGAGTGATATGCTTATCCAAAAAAGCGGGAATTTGCTCCCGCAAGATCTCCGCCGGGAGGCCTTCCGGCAATAACAGGTAGGTGAGGTAATTGTTGCGCCCCCAGTTCGTGGTCATGAAGTCCCTGCCGAAAAAATTCTCCAGGGTGATGAACGACCCCAGGAAGTCGAATTTGAAATGGGAGTTGGGCGGAACATTGCGTACCACCCCGGTCACTTTCAAATCCGCCTGGTTTTCGTAGTAGATGGTTTTGCCGAGGGGATCCGCAGCCCCGAAATATTTCTGCGCCATCGCCTCGGTCAGCACTAGCGAATTCGGCTCTTTCAGGGCGGTGGCGGGGTCACCTTTTAGGAGGGAAAAGGAAAAAATATCGAAAATATTTGCCTCCGCCCAGAAGAAGCGCTCCTCCACAAACGTTCGGTCGCCCAATTTAAGCAGGGTGTTATAATCTGCGCGAATCCGCACCACGTCTTCCACGATGTTGGGAAAATCATGCTTCAGCAGCGGGCCGATGGGCGGGGCTACCCGGGCCAGGTGCAGGCTGGTCTGCCCGTCCTGGTTCTTCCATTCCCGGGTCACGCGATAGACGCGGTCAGCGTTGGCGTGGAAACGGTCGTAGCTCAATTCATCCCGCACCCACAGCAAGATCAGGATGCTGCAGGCCATGCCGATTCCCAGCCCGAACACGTTGATCAGCGAATACACTTTATGCTTCAGCAAATTCCTGAGCGCGATTTTGAGATAGTTTATGAGCATGATTTCTCCATAATTTGTGGTAATTTTTTTCTTGCTTCATCTTTTTCTTTTGAATAGGTTGTTTCGCACGATTGATAATTCTTGAGGCACGGAATATGAAAAACTTAAGCCATAAAAAGCATAAAGACATTACGCTGAATGAGATCATGGACGATTTACAGTCCATTGAGCCAAAACTCCTGGAATACGAAAAAAAATACAAGCTGCTTTCTCCCTATTTTTATAAGCTTTACCAGGCTGGCAAGCTGGAGGAAAAATGGGACTTTCAAAACTGGGCCGGACTCTATGATATAAAGCTTGATCGCGAGCGCGAATATAAAGAGCGATTAGCGGAAGTACTGGATGGCCTTCCCCTAACAGATTCCATTGAAGAAGATTTCTTGATAAAAGATTAATCGCCTGCCTCTTTGTTGATCTATGAATCCGCTTCATTCCATCGCAGAATATGAAGAGTTCATTTATTCTCTTCCGGAAAGTTATCCACATATAAAATACTCTACCCTGGTATTAAAACGATACAGTCAATTCATAGGTGAAGTCTCCGGGACTATTTATTTCGAAAATGAAGTTAAGCTAACGGTTAAAGAGCTTATTGATTTTCGCAAAGCTGAAATAAAAGCTTACAGCTACGAGGTGCATATAAAAGGGGAAAAGCAATACTGGTATGATCCCCAACCTCACCCAAACGATCCCTCCTTGCAGCCAAACTTTCCTCATCACAAGCATCTTCCTCCGGATATCAAGCACCATCGGATCCCCGCGGAGAACCTCAGTTTTCACCATGCAAATCTTCCCTTTCTGATTCAGGAAGTGATTGGCACTCTGCTTCCATAAATTCCCAAATCAAGCGGCTTCGCTGTCAATTTGCTTCGCGTCATTGGTTGTCATTGATCGCAAGGTAAATGACGGGTGCAGCCAATGACGCCCCCCCCTTCCGGGGCAAATGACAACAAATGACAGCGAAGCGAATGACAATAAATGACGCGAAGCGCATTGACATTTCATTCCTTCCGCAAAGCGTCCACCGGGTTTGCCCGCGCGGCTTTCAAGGTCTGCGAGCCAACCGTTATGGCGCCCAATAAAAACAGCAGCGCCACGCCGGGCAGAAACGCCCAGACATCCAGCGCGATATGGTAGGCGAAGGTTTGCAGCAGTTGATTTCCGGCCAGGTAACTGACCGGCAGGGCAATCACCATGGCGATGAGCAGCAGCAGAAAATACCCTTTGGATAGCAGCGCCGCCAGGTTCGCAGGGCTGGCGCCAACCACTTTGCGGATACTGATTTCTTTGCTGCGCGTTTCCGCCGTGAATATCGCCATGCCCAACAACCCCAGGCAGGCGATCAGGATACCGATGGCCCCGAAATAACCCACCACCCAGAGAATGTCGCGCAGGTCGGCAAAGGTCTCCCGCACGGTATCGTCATAGAAACTGTATTCCGGCGGGGTGGGGCTGCCCAGGGTTTTCCAGATGCTTTCCAGCGCCGCAATGGCGGCCTGCGGATCGCCGCTGATTTTCAGATTTAGCACCTGCAACTGCGCGGGATCATAGCGCAGCAGCAGCGGTTCCAGGCTGTAGCTGAGCGGTTTGAAAAGGAAATTTTTTACCACCCCGCGAATGGCCACCTCGCTGCTGTCATCCAGGATAACAAGCCGGTTTAGCGCCTCCGCCGGCGCGCCGAGTTGGAATCGCTCTAAAAATTTCTCATTGACGATGGCGAATAGTTCCCGGCGCTGGGCGGGATTTTCGGGAAAATTCTCCCCGGCGATCAATTCCAGCCCGAAATTGGGGATAAAACGGTGATCGATGAAGTAATCGCGAACCGGAACCGGCTCATCGACCCGGGAGGTGCGAACGTCCGTGTTGCTGTCGCGCCAGGTGCCCATCAGGTGGGAAGCTGCGCTGATATCCTGCACCTGGGAAACCCGGGAAATTTCGGCGACCAGTTTGTCATGGGGAATTCCTCCCATTTCCACGTTGAGAATGTCGCTGCGGCCGGCGCCGAAATTTTCCCGGGTGGCAAAACTCATTTGCCGCCAGGCGATGGTCAGCAGGATGATAAACAACAGTGAGACGGCAAACTGCGTTACCAACAAGGTTTTGCGCAGCCCCACCCGGCGAAACAG
>WYBG01000271.1 GCA_011526015.1 Deltaproteobacteria bacterium
TAGAGATTTACAACATCCTGGGCCAGCGAGTGCGCACCCTCGCCAATGAGGTATATGCGCCGGGGCGATACCGGGTGGTATGGAACGGGAGAGACGAGGCCGGCGAGCCGGTCGCCAGCGGGATTTACATATTGCACTTCCGGGCGGGCAATTTCGTGAAGAATCAGCGCATGGTGCTGCTGCGCTGATTCCGGCAGCGCCGGGTTTAGGAAGCTTGATGGGTACTGTGCTCGCGAAAGGTTAATATACTGTATGTGGAATCCAACGGCCGGGGCTAAGAGGCGCGATACCCGTATTCAATTTGCCAGTTCAACTCCCAGCGGATCAAGTCCGCTTCCGCCTGCCGGCGCTTGCGGATTCCCTCCAGTTCGTGGTCCTGCTGCATGTTGCCAATGCGGTCCGCCACTTCCCACCAATCTTTTTGCTCCAGGGGAGCTTTGAGCTGTTCCAAATCGCTGTTGCCGTACCCCCGGTTGTAGGAAAGGGATAACAGGGCGGTCTGCACGGTCGCCAGCGTATCCGGGTATATCAAGGTGTTGAAGCGTTTGACGATCCCATCCCAATAGGGCACCGCGGCGTATTCAAAAATCTCATCGGCCTGGGCGCGGCTGATCTCGATACTTTGCAGCACCGGATCCGAGTTTAATGCTCTATTGGCCGCGTCTCCCTGGACGCCGTACACCTTTCTGACTGCGGAAAACTGCTGCGAGGTGAGGATCGGTTCGTACAATTCTTCGATCAGAGAAGGATCGGCATGGCCAAGGTCCATACCGGGGTCTAAGGTTACCCCCGAAGAGCCTCCCGGCCAGTAGGCGCTTCCGTTGTGCCCTTCCCAGTTGTGAACCCAGTTGGGATCTCCCCAGAAAAAGCCGAGGGTTTCGGATTCGGCGGCAGGAATGCCGTAGCGCTTCAGCGCCGACCAGGTATTGGTATTGACCACTCCATCGGCTTTCAGACCCTGGCTGCTTTGAAATTGCTTGACCAGGCTCTCCGTGCCGCTGCCAAACAGGCCATCCGCGCCCGTGGAATATCCGGCCTTGTTCAACGCGTTTTGCAGTCGCCGGACGTCGCGGTTCAAGTGGGGATTTACATCCGTGTAGCCGTCGCAATATTTTAAAATGGGATAATACAAAACCGAACCGGCGGTAACCACGGTGTCGCCGGGAGCGGATGGCTCGACGGGTTTGGAGAGAAAATCTCTTAGCCGGGAGAAAATCGGCCGGGAGGTGAGGCGGAGCTTTTCTTCCAGCGCCGACCAGGTACTCTGCCCCACGATTCCGTCTGCGGGGAGGTTTTTTGATCTCTGAAAACCTTTAACCGCGTCCTCAGTGCCTTTTCCGAACATGCCGTCGGTGTCCAGCGAATACCCGCGGTCATTCAGTAACTCCTGCAAGTACTGCACGTCCGGGCGCAATTCCGGGGTGGTATCGGAGAAACCGTCTTTGTACTTGAGGGTGGGATGGGAGGAGGAGCTGAACACTCTTTTACGAGATCCCCCGCCAGAATCGCCGCGTTCGCCGGTTTCCCTGCCGAAGATGCGCCCGAAAAGCCCCCGTTCCGGCTTTTCTTCCCCGGCGGGGGCATCCGCCGGCGCTTCTTCTCGTTCCCGGCCGAAGAAGCGCCGGGAAAATCTTTCTTCGGATGGTTCTTCTTCCGGGGCCGTCTCCGGTGCTTCTTCCACTTCTTCGGTCTCTCTCCCAAAAAATCGAAAGCGCCTTTCGTCGCCAGGCTCACGTTCGGCGGGTTCCGAACCGCCGGGCAGCGGCGCAATGTCGGCCACCTGCTCAAGGGCTTTCCAGGTGGCTTTATCCACTTCGCCGTCGCTTACTAATCCATTGGCGAACTGAAAATCTTTCACCGCGTCTTCGGTATCCATGCCGAACAAGCCGTCCACGTCAATCGGGTACCCCAACTTCTTCAGCATTTCCTGCAACCGTTTTACGTCCTCGCGCAGCTGCGGATTGGAGTTAGCAAAACCATCCCACAGCTTGAGGCTGGGATACGCGGGATCTACGGCCGCAGGCCTGGCGCCTCCGCCCTCCAGGGCCTTCCAGGTATCTTCCCGCACTATCCCATCGCTGGTTAAGTCCTTTTCCTTTTGGAAAGATTTGACCGCATCCTCGGTCGATCGGGTGAAAAAACCGTCTTCAAACGTCGAATAACCGTATTTTTTGAGCAGCGATTGAAGTTTCTTAACCGCCTCATTCAGTTGAGGCGTGGTAGTTGAAAAACCATCGCGGTATTTCAACACCGGGTACTGCTCCGGCGGGGTTGCCGGGGGAGGAGCATCTGATGAGGGAGCGATATGAATATTTTGCGAGATGGCCTGCCAGGTATCCTGCCGGACGATCCCGTCATCGTTGACGCCCAGGCTTTGCTGGAATGCGATCACCGCGCGTTCGGTATCTCTATCGAACAACCCCTCGGCGCCAACGGAATGCCCCAGGTTTTTCAGGGCTAATTGCAATATCTTTACAAAATCGCGAAGCCGGGGAGTGATGTCCTCGAATCCGTCCCCGTATCGCAAGGTTGGCATGGGCATTGATGAGCGCTCCTTAGCGTCGTTTTTACTGGAATTTAAGTAAATAGAGAGCGCAATAGAAGCTCAAAATTATCTCTCAAGCCCCTTTTTCAAGCGGCAGCGTTTTCTCCCGGAAGCTCAAGCCCGCTTTGCTCAATTCCTCCAGAACCGGTTCGTAAATGGCCGCGTGGGTGGGAAGCTGACAACCGGTAAGCGGTAACTGCCCGGTAAGCGCCATTTTAACCGCCAGGGCTACCGGCATCCCCACGGTTTTTGCCATGGCGGTAAACCCGCCCGGCTCGCCGTATTCGATCAGGGTGGAGAGGATTCGTTCGCTGTGGTTGTTTTTTCCGGGGTATTGCGCTTCTATTTCATGCTGGATGATTACCATATCCTGCCCGCCGGCCGGGAGGGGCAGTTTTTTCATCAAGAGGTTGATCATCACGTCCGCCGCGGTGCTTACTTCCCCGCCGATTTTTTCATTGGAGAACAGTCCCAACCAGCGCAGGTTCTCCATAATCTTTCCCGTGGGACTGATATTCAAATAGTTTGCCACCCGCTGCTCCAGCTTCAACCCGGAGATGTGGATGGGCAGGAACATTTCCAGAAATTCCCGGTAGGCCATCTCTTTCAGGCCGGGAATGGGCATGGTATCGTTGGGCAGCCCCAGCCGCACGATCTGGTGCCAGGTTTCGCTCCAGCCCGGATAACGCAGGGTTCCCCGCACCATGGTGCGCACCGAATCAATGCCGAAGATCTCTTTGTACACCAGGGAGTTACGGTTCGCGTAGGCCTCCAGCATTCCCACCCCTTCCACTTCTACCATCCAGGTGCGGGTGAAAACGGTATTGTGCGAGAGCAGCCGGATTTTTCCATCTTCCATGTATTGCGCGCCCGCTTCCCCGGCTCTTACCACGTTGCGGGGATTCCAGGTAATACAATA